>JBGOTW010000008.1:0-34959 GCA_041476685.1 bacterium
GAAGACGACGATGGTCTTGCTCTTGGAGATGACCGCGGTCAGCTTGCGCAGGGCCTGGGACATGAGCCGGGCCTGCATGGCCATGTGCGCGTCGCCCATCTCCCCTTCCAGCTCGGCCTTGGGCACCAGGGCCGCGACGGAATCCACCACGACGATGTCCACCGCGCCGCTGCGCACGAGAATCTCGACGATCTCGAGCGCTTGCTCGCCCCAATCGGGCTGGGACAGCAGCAGCTCCTCGGTCTTGACGCCGATGCCCTTCGCATAGCGCAGATCGAGGGCGTGCTCTGCGTCTATGAACGCCGCGACGCCACCCTTCTTCTGCACCTCGGCCACTGCATGCAGGGCCAAGGTGGTCTTCCCGGATGACTCCGGCCCGAAAATCTCGATCACGCGCCCAGTGGGGTAGCCGCCGACTCCGAGCGCAATGTCCAGTCCGACGTCTCCCGACGGCACGACCGGGACGCGCTCGATGACGCCGTCCCCGATGCGCATGATCGCGCCCTTGCCGTAAGCCCGTTCGACCTGAGCCACAGCCAAGTCTACCGCCTTGACTTTGTCCTGATCCGACACGGGTTCTCCTCTATCCAGCGGCTCCAGGCCCTTCACCAGCCTCATCGCATTTGCATTTACCATAGTGCATCTCCCAGGCAGAAACCACCGCTGTCTCGCGGAGCCGGATCCCAAATTGCCGGGCCGCTCCAGCCCAAACCCCTTGCTACCATCCAGCCGCTTATCCCCACCCCTTGCTGCTCAACGCGCTCGCGTTCGGGACTTTAGGCAACCTTTCCTCGGCTAGCCCAGCATGGGCTCGTCAGAGGAATCGGCGCACTTCCGTACCTATTCGTAAGGGATGCCGGGACGTTAGTCAACAAAAAAAATTACTTCTACCGAAGTTGGATTTGACCGATGGGAGTTTCGCGCCAAGCCTGCGCCCGCTAGGGTGAACAGAGAGAAGGAACGGCGTGAATCAATTCCAGGCGAAGCGATGGTCGTCGAAGCGCTGGGTGCCGCGGTTATCGGAGTATTGGCCTTTGTGGCGACCAATCTCGACGGCCTGTTTCTCGTGATGGTCACTCTCGCGTCGGGACGCGTCAGCCGTGGAGACGCGGTATGGGGCCAGGTGTTCGGAACGGCTGTCCTGATGGCGATCAGCATAGCCGGGGCGATCGGCACAAACCTGATGCCCAATGAATGGCACCATTTGCTCGGCCTCATTCCCTTGGCCATCGGCATCAAGCAGCTGGTGGATTCCTGGCGGGCCAAGCGCCCTGCGGTGAAGCTCTCGACAGGCCTGAGTCCGGGCGCGCAGGCTCGTCCGATCCCGGGGTCCCAGGACCTCCTTCCCAATACACGCCTCGACACGCTGGGCCGCAGCGGCACCCTGCTGGTGGCGCTGCTGACGATTTCCCACGGCGGGGACAATGTGGGCGTGTATGTGGCCCTGTTCAGCGCCCAGAGCTTTTTCATGGACGGCGTGCAGATCCTCGTGGCGCTCGGCATGGCGGTACTGTGGGGGCGGCTCTGCGCCGCGCTCATCGCGCACCCGAGCCTGGGCGCGCCCTTCCGGCGTGCGGGGCCCTGGCTGCTGCCGTGGGTGCTGATCGGGCTGGGGGTGCTGATCCTGATGGGATCGGAGCTGTTCTAGGCGCGCCTAGGGGGCGAGCGCGATGGGGCGAAACGGAGTCTGGAACGGCCGGCCGGCCGCAGCCTCGTCCGCCGCCCGGATCATCTCTGCGCGCTGGGCAAAATAGTAGCGCTCGCTGAGCTTTCCACCCTGAGTGAGGATGCTGGAGGAGACGGTGCCGTATCCGTCGCTGCGGATGAAGACGGCGCCCATTGCGCCATGGATTTCCTCCCCGGGCGTCAGGCTCGGCTGATCGTCCGACGGCGTGGCGTCGCAGAGGAAGCGCTGCAGGTCCGCAAGCAGTTCTTCGCCCCCGCCGCTCCCGTGCTCGCGCAGGAAGCGCTGCGACCGCGCTACCTTCGGCCAGCTCCGGTCGTCGAGGGTCGAATTGCTCAAGGCATACTGGCCCGGCGGCATCGTCCGGGGCTCCGGTCCGTCCTGGGGAGAGAAGCAGTAGAACGCCTCCCGTCCGCCGAACAGGACGGTGTACGGACGGTAGTGGTCATGCGGCTGGACGGATAGCCATGCGGCCGCGTCCTGGGGCGTGCGCTGGCGCAGCAGTCCCATCACGATTTCCCCGCGCGAGCGGACGCCCGGGGGCGGCGGCTTGGAGGAGCGCCGGTTGGTCAGCGCGGCCAGGAGGCCGTGCTCGTTGCGGCCCATCCAGGTACCGCCCGCTTCGAGATCCCGCCCCGCATAGATGCGTGGCTGCCCGGCAATGAGGGCGGGCGCAACGGCCGGCCGGCGGTGGAACTCGTCCCGGTTTCCCGCCAGCAGGATGTCCACATCCGGATGGCTGCGGTACGCGAGCAGGATCAGGCACATGAAGATGGACGCGGGGGAGAAGGTCGGGAGGGCCTGCGGGAGGATCATGCTGAGCAGCCTGCCCCCAGAATCGTCGCACGGCTCCGGCGGAGGGACAAGGGTGCCGACGACGATTGCGCGTATCCGGCCCTGGAACGGGAGGCGTTCCGGGGCCGGACTTTCTCAAGCGGGGATTCGCCGCGCCGGAAGAAACGCCGGGGCGCGGAAGTGCAGGGCAGCAAGCAGGCTCAGGCGGAGGATCCGCAGGGGATATCCCGCGCGCCAGGGCCGCCTGGCGGATCAGCCGGCAATGGCGATCCGCATGGAGGCGAGCTTGTTCTCCTTCTTCACCGCTTCAACCGCTTCGGCTTCCGTCTCCGGCTGGTTGGTGAAGAGGGGATGGCGCGTGCTGAAATTCGGATCGTTCAGCACGAGCTGCATGCCGGTGCGCTTGTTCTTGTTGACGAGCAGGGGGCCTTGCAGGTTGACCGTCACGTCCAGGATGTTCCCGGACATCGTCACGATCACGTAGACCTGCAGGTCGTCCACCGTCTCGACTTCCAGCGGCTTGATCTGCTCCCGCTTCACCGAGAAGTGATAGTTGGGCAGGATCACCGCGGGGTCAATCACCACGAAGGCGAGGGACGGGATATCCGTGGATTGCATCCACTTGAACGGTTCACCGATCTCGTCCGCCATCAGGACGTAGCGGGTGCAGCCGGAGAAACCGAGCATGCCCTCGACGAGGGTGATGACCTGTTCTTCGGACGCCTCGATTGCGCCGAATCGCGTCGTTTGAACCATCATACGGACCTTCCCTGCGCTTGAGAGTGGATTGCCAACCCGGTGCTTGGTCGCACGGCGCCTCCGCCGCGCACCGCTCCGGCCGACGACAGCGCTCGAAGGGCTCCCGCCCCCCGGACGGCCTATTTCTTCTTCCACAAGTCGCGGATGGTTTTCAGCGACAGCGGCGCCTTCGAAGCCGCGCGCTTGTTCTCTTCCTGGATGCGGATGTAAACCTCCTCCCGATGGATCGAGTACTTCTTGGGCGCCTCGATCCCCAGACGCACCTGCTTGCCTTTGATCTCGATGACGTGAATCTTGATGTCGTCACCGATCGTGATGCTTTCTCCTGACTTCCTTGTCAGAATCAGCATTGCGGCCTCCTGGCTTCTCGGACGTATCGTCGCTCCGTCAACGCGGTCCCGTCCTGGACCACGCAAGTAAATCCGCCTGCTCCATGTCGCCTCTGCTCCAGTGCCCGCCATTCGACGCCGGGCGGGCGGAGAACCTGTCGGTACGCGCGGCCCGCCGCGTTGCGCAGGCCGAGCCGTATTCCCGGACGCTGCGGTGGACGCATGACTCCCCGGGTCCGGGCCGGATTCCGGCCGGGCGGAAGCATCCCCGGTCCTTTAAGCAAGCGCCGTTCCGTTTCGGCCCCGATTTCCTCCTCAAGCGGCTCACCCGGGCTCCAGCATCCCTTTCCGTCGCCGGGCATCAATCATTGGCAATCAAGAATCGAACCAAACTCCCTTGCGGCGGCTCGCCGGCTCCCTCGCAGCCCCCCAGTTGCGCCTAAGCACCCCCCGGCGGCGCCCCCTAGCGGAGGAAGTTCAGCAGCGAGGGCTGGATGAGCCTCCCGCTCGTGTCGAGCGTGGCCTTGTTCCGGACATCCGCCAGGTTCATCTCGGTCACGGCTGCCGGGAAGTCCAGATCCTCGATCTCCGACATCTGCTTGGTGTTCTGGAATTCCCGTTCCTTGCTCTTGTCGAGCTGATCTTCCATTTCCTTTCGCACTGAGCCGATATCGGCGCGGCGGGCCAGGATCTGCTCAAACGCCCGGTCCAGATCGTTCAGGCGCTTCTCCAGCGTTTGCCCGTCGTTGTCCTCTAGCGCGCGCTTGATCCCGGTCATCATGTCGAACACGTCGAGGGACTCCTGGCGCGCCGGATCGCGGAAGAACAGGTCGTGGGCGGTCAGGTTGAGCGGCAGCATGTGCCCCTCGCCCACCGCGACCATGCGCTTGTCGTCGTTGCCCTTGTATTGCAGCGGCGGATTGGGCTCGAAGCGGTACTCCAGCCCCTTGGGAAAGACCGTCGCAGGCCCGCCGCCGGTGGGGTCGCTGGCGAAGAGCATGAACACCTTGTCACTGGGAGCGCCCGTTTCATTGACCACTTCGACGCGCGGCAGGAGCGTCTTGCTCCGGCTCCAGGTCTCCCCCCCGTTGTCGGACACCTGGAACTGGGCGCGGCCAAACTCGCCCTCCTGGGTGATCCGCACGATATAGGGACGCTGGGACCAGCCGTCGAAGTTCGCCTTGAGCGGCTCCGGCTTGAGCAGGAGTTTCTCGTCCGTGGGAATCTTGTCCGGGTTGAGCTGCGCCTCCTTGCGTGCGGGATTGGGCTCCAGCGGCTTGGTGAGGGTCTTGCTGCCGGAGAAGATGAAGACCTTGCCGACCTTCGTATTCCCCGCGTTGACCAGGTTGTTGATGATGTCCTGCAGCTCCTCGGCGGTGACGCGGCGGGTGGCCTCGTCGGCCGTGTCGTTGGCCTGGGCAAGGGCGATCTGCTTGGCGCGCTCCAGCATGCCGCCGATGTGATCCAGCTCGGCGTCGGTGCGGTCCAGCCAGGTAAAGTTGTTCTGGATGTTCTGCTTGATGCGGTCCAGGGACGAGAGCTTGGTGCGGTAGTCCTGCACCTGGGTGGCGCCGATCGGATCGTCGGACAAGCGGTTGATGCGCTTGCCCGAGGCCATGTTCTCCTGCAGCGTCTGCAAGCGGTTGGAGTTGCTCGCCACGTTGCGGAGGACGGCGTTCTGCTTGGTCAGGTCGGTCACGCGCATGGGTTCATTCCGTCGGCGCTGGCTATTCGGGTTCGCCTGGAGCGGGAGCCTCTAGGGGCGCGGCGCTCCTACATCTGGATGACCGTCTTGGTCATATCGTCCACGGTGGTCACGAACTTCGCGGCGGCGTCGAAGCCGCGCTGGTACTGCACCATGTCCGCCACTTCCTCATCCATGTTCACCGAGGACACCTCGTCGCGGAGGCGCTGGAACTGGTCGAGGATGAGGTCCTGGTTCTTCTTGTCGTTCTGGGCCCGGTTGATCTGCAGGCCCAGGTCGGCGGTCATGCCGTTGTAGAACTCGTCGAAGGTGATTGCCTCGCCTTCCATCGTGGGCGCGTATTGCAGGTTCTGGATGGCCAGGGCGACCGAGTTGTCGCCGGGCAGCAGGCCCTTGCCGGTGGAAATCTCCGCCGGGCGCTCCAGCAGCCGCGCGTTGACGCGGAAGTCCGCCGCCCCGTGCAGCGATTCGAAGAAGTTGTTGAATCCCATCAGCACGGCCAGATCGGAATCGTCCTGGCCGAGGATGAAGCGATTCTTGCCGCTGGCTTCGATGGTCGTGCTGCCGTCGCTGTTGATGCGCGCCTGCAGGACGTTCGGATCCCCGACCGCCTCGTTGATGCGCTGGACGATGTCGGCCAAGGTGTCCTTGCCGGCCCCGACCTTGATCTCGTAGGTCTTGGAAATATCGTTGCCCGGCCCGACCAGTTGCAGGCGGAACATCCCGTCGCGGAGGAGCGGGAGCGGCTGCGTGCGGGCCTCGGGCTTGAGCGCGAAGCTGCTGTGGAGCTGGGCGAAGCTCGAATTCAGGCCGGTGCCGGAGGCATGCAGGCGGTTCACGCGCAGCGCGATCTCCGAGGCGAGCGTGTCCAGGCGCTTGGAGAAGCCCGGCACGGTGTCGTCGCGCAGGCTGATGAGCTCGGCGAGTTCGCCCGAACGCAGCTCGTGCGTCAGGTCGCGCGTGAAACCCTTCGGGTCCAGGCCCCGGATGGAGTAGAGCGCTTCCTTGCCCTCGCCGTGCAGCGAGGCTTCCAGCGCGTAGGCCGTCCGCCCGTGCACGAGGGGGAAGCCCCCGCCGACCGTGACGTTGATCACCTTCTGGTCGTTCTCCAGCCAGTCGATCTGGATGAGCTTGGAGAGCTCCTTCAGGGCAGCCTCACGCTGATCGCGCAGGTCGTTGCCCTCGCCCGCGCCGCGATCGGCCTGCTGCACCTTTCCGTTCAGCAAGGCGATCTGGGTGGCCAGCTGGTTCACCCGCGACACGCGCTCGGAGAGGCGGCCGTTGAGTTCGCTCCGCGCATTGCCCAGGTCCTTGCTCAGCCCGGTGACCCGGCGCGCCAGGGCATCGGCGGAATTGGCCAAGTCGTTGCGATACAGCTCGTTCTCCGGATTGTTGGCGACGGCGCCCCAGGCGCTCCAGAACTGGTTGAGGGCCTCGCGCAAGCCGAAGCCCTCCGCGTCGTTCAGCAGCGTTTCCAGCCGGTTCAGCCCGTCGGAGCGGATGGACAACTGGGCGCTGCGGCTCTGCTCGCCGATCAGGCGCTGGTTGAGGAACTTGTCGGTCACGCGCTCGACATTCTTCAGGTCCACTCCGCTGCCGAAGCGCGACTGGAACGGATGCTGCGGCTCCAGGGCGACCCGCTGGCGCGAAAAGTTCTCGTTGTTGATGTTGGCGATGTTGTGACCCGTGGTGTTCATCCCGGCCTGCTGCGCCATCAGGGAGCGCTTGCCCAGGTCCAACTGGCCGAACAACGAGCTCGAACCCATGTCGTCTGCCTTCCCGGATCGTGGTGCGGGCGCTTATCCTTGGGGCGCGCCGGCGGCGGCGGCTCAGCCGCCCTTCAGTCCCGGCCAGCGGTGCGCCTCAGGCCGAGGTGTATTTCAGCGTCACGGTCGGCGCCTGGAGCTTTCCGGATTCCGAATACGTCGCGTGCACCTTGACCGCCTCGTGGATCACGCCCAGGGTGGCGTCCACGGCCTTCAGGCGCGCCTGGGCGTTCCCCGCGGTGGTGCGGGCCAGTTCGCGGATGGCGGCCACCAGGGCCATCAGGCTCGCGTAGCTGTCCTGGAGTTCCCCTCCGAGGGGCGCGGGGGAGCGCGGGATGATCCGGCGCAGCGTGAGGGCCTCCGCCGGCTCGTTCCATGCGCGCGCCAGGGCCGCCACGAGCGCGATCCGCTCCTGCTCCAGCTCCTGGATGCGGCGCACGAGGCCGTGCTTGCGCTGCTGCAGCCGCAGCAGCTCGCTGCCGTGCAGGCGGCCGTCCTGGCGGGCTTCCAGGTCCAGATCCGTCTTCAGCGCCTCGTGCAGGGACACCTCGTCCCGGAGCAGCGCGCTCAGTTCCCTCAGCTTGTCGTCCACCGGCAGGGTCCTGGCTGTGTCGTGCGTTGGTCGTGCGGGGCGGCAGGAGTCGCGCGGCCTCGCCCGCTCGCGGCGCCGCCGGCTCGAGCCCGGCGGGCGAATGCGGTTGCGGCGGGTGCGGGGCTGCTCGTCCTCCCCTGGGGTCCGGCGTGAGGGCATCCGCATTGCGGTCCGTCACGGCGGGCGGCCAGGACGCCCGGTTCTTGCTTCAGTTCCCAGGGGGAGAGCGGTGCGGAGAGTCCCTCCACTGCGGCAGGCGGGCCCGGCCTCGGCCGGTTCCGCGCAACTGCGAGATCAGGGCTTCTCCAGGTCTTCCCGCAGGGAGGTGTTGATCAGGTTCTTGGCCAGACGTTCCGGATCCACGGCGTAGCTGCCTTCCGCGATGCGGCGCTTCACGTCGGCCACCTTGTCCGCACGCACATCCGGCTCGTTGCGGATGGCGTCGCGCACCTTGTTCGTCGTGAGGGACGGCGGTGCGGCGACGCCCACGGGATTCTGCGTGGAGCGTCCGGCCACCGGACCGCGGCGGCTGTCGGCCTCGCGCATCTTTCCCTGCGTCAACTCGCCGGTTCGCGGCGGGTTCTGTCCGGTCACTTTCATGGCTTCCTCCATCCAACTCCAGTCCGGGGCTTGTCCGGGTCACGGCGCGCGACCCTGCCGCGATGATCCCTTCGCGGCTTCTGCCTTCAGGCGACCATGGCTTGGGGGAGCGCCGGACGCCCATCCCTGTGGCGCGGTCAGTCTCCCGGCCGCCTGTTCACCCCCCATGCCGCGGAGGATGGCAGGCCCGTCTGGGAGAATTGTCGGCGCGTTCCCGCAAAACTTGAGGCTCGCTCGAGCTCCAGACCGGCAGCTTTTGCCGCCTTGAGAGCCCGCTCCGAGCCGGATTTACCCATCAGCTCCGGCGGAGTGTTGCGGATCATGAAATCGGCCAATCCAATCCCTCCCCGCTCCGTCATCAAGCGCACATATTCGCCGTCCAGCATGTCTCGGTAGGTTTCCATGCCGGAATCCTTGCCGAACAGGGTGCTTTTGAAGTCTCCGGTGCGCATTTCCTTGACCATCCGCTCCACGAGGACAGCCTCGAATTCCCGCGCAGCCTCCTTGAAGCGCCCGAATTCCTCTGTCTCGCGCCTGCGCGGGCCATGGGAGCGGCCCCGTCGGGCCAATTCCCCTGGGGGAACATTGAGTTGAATGTCTGTGCGCATGGACTTCCCTCGCTGCAAATGAACGGCGCGCCGACGGGCAGAGATCCGCTTAGCGGATCTCCAGGTCGGCGTGCAGGGCTCCGGACACCTTGATGATCTTCAAGACTTGGACCAAATCGGTGCTCGTGGCCCCGATTTTGTTTAGCCCGTCCACCACTTCCTTCAAGTCCACCTCGCCCTTGAACAGGACGATCGAGGGATTGTCGGCCAGCGTCAGGGCCCGTTGGGCATCGGAGGCCTGGGCCTGCTGCTGCTCGGGCTGGTCGCTGACGGCCTTGATCTGGATATTCAGGTTCCCGTGAGAGATGGCGATGGGCGAAATGCGGACGTTCTGCCCCATCACGATGGCGCCCGAGCGCTCGTCCACCACGACCTTGGCCACGGAGTCGGGCGTGATGTTCAGGTTCTCGATCCGCGACACCAGCTCGACCGTCTGTCCCAGGTAGCTATCGGGCACCGATACCTCGACCGTGCCGGCGTCCTTGGCCCGGGCGGAGCCGTCGCCCAGTTCGCGATTGATGAGCTTGGCGAGCCTGAAGCTCGTCGTGAAGTCGCTGGACTTCAGGTTGATGAAGATGCGCGCGCGGGCGTTGAGGTTGAGGCTGATCTCCCGCTCCACCAGGGCGCCGCCGATGACGTAGCCCTTGGTAGGCACGAGGCTGGAGCGCGGGTCCTGGAGCTTCTTCAGCTCTGCGACCTGCTGGTCGGTCAGCGGCTGGCCGGCCTGCGCGGCGGCCTGGTCGCGCTCGATGCCCTTGGGAATGCCCGTGAGCGGCCCCTGGGCCGTGCCAAAAACGACCTGGTTGGGTCCGTTCAGCAGGGTGTACATGAGCGTACCTCCCCGCAGGGACACCGCGTCCCCCAGCGTATCCACCGTCACGTCCAGGCGCGTCCCGGCCTTCGCAAAGGGCGGCAGCGTGGCGGTGACGAGCACCCCGGCGATGCTGCGGCCCTTGACCTCCTTCGCGCCGATGCTGATCGCCATGCGCTCCAGGGCGTTGACCAGCGGCTTGCGGGCAAGCAGGCTGTCGGGCGAATCGCCCGTGCCGTCGAGGCCTACGACGAGTCCGTAGCCGATGAGCTGGTTGTCGCGGGCGCCGCGGAGGAACGCGATGTCCTTCACGCGGATCGCCCGGGCCCCCTCCGGCGCCGCCAGCAGCGCGAGGACCAACGCCAGCAGCGCGCAGCTCCGGGCGAGCCGCCGCGGGTGCGCGCGGACCGCACGGGACGGCGGCAGAAGCGGAGGTGCGGGAGCGCGATACGTTTCCATGACGGCTTTCGGCTAGTTGGTCTGCACCGGGGTCGTGCGGTTAGCCCCGGGCGAAGTCGCGAAATCGGTGAGGCGGTCCAGCAGCGCCCCCTCCTTCGGCTTCCCGGCGGCGCGCGCGAGCGCGCTCAAGGGGAGCGATTGCCGTTTCACGAGGCGCTGCACCCTGTAATCCGCCTTGCTCAGCTTGGACGCGTTGATCGAATTGCTGTCGTCCACGTCGGAGGGCCGGACGATGCCGCGCAGCTGGATGACGTATTTCACGCGATTGCGGTCCCGGAAGATCGGCGGATGCACGCCGCGCACGACCAGGTTGCCGTTCGGCAGCACCCGGATGACTTCCACCTCGATGTTCTCCACCCCGCGAAGAATCTCGTTCTGTTCCTTCTCGATGTCTTCCTGGCGCCTCTCCTGCTCCTTGAGGAAGGCCAGCACGGGGTCAATGTTCGGATTCGGCTTCTCGGGCGCCTGGGCGGCGGGCTGTGGCGCCTCGGCCTTGACCGGAGTCACCTTGATGATCTTCGCCATATCGCTGACGGTGAGCAGGTCGCCGACATAGCGGGCGCGGTGGTCGCGCATCAGGTTCCCCCAGCTCGCCGGGCCCCGCCACAGGCTGCCCTCGTACATGTTCCGGGTCGTGTTCACCGCGGGGCGGACGCGCTGCCGGCTTCCTTCCGCGGCGGACTGCGCGGAGCCCGGCGCCTGCTGCTCGGGCTGCTTTGTCTGATCCACGCCGGAGAGCCACGAGCAGCCTGCGAGGGCCGCGCCCACGGCCAGCACGCCGAGCAGCAGCGAAACGGACGCGCGAAGGCGCCTCGCCCGCCCGCCCTGCGCGGGGGTGTGCCCTGCGGCAATTTCGCCCCGAGGCCGTCCCGGCCGATTCATCGTCCCATCCCGTGCAATCAGTTCACCTTGACCCGCTCGTCCGACTGAACGACGCCGTAGACCACCTTGCCCGTATCCAGGTTGCGCACGGGGATGAACTGGCCGACTTGTCCGGCGACCAAGGCCACCCCGGGCACCTCCATCAGCAGCAGATTCGTCTCGAACACCACCTGCACCCTTCCCCCCTCGGCCACGGCGGCCGGGGCGCGCACGATCGTCTCTGAGATCGGCTCGTCCTGCGCGATGGGCCGCTTCGCCTTCATGCCCACGATGGCGCTGGGATTGCCGGTGTACCCCGCCTCACGGCTGGCGTTGACCGTGCGGCGCACCGTCGTCACGTCCTCGCTCCCGATGAGCTGGTCGCGCCGGATGGGCCGTTTAGCCACAACGATCGTCTGGTACACCTTCTGGCGCACGCGCACCGGCATCCGCCAGACCTCCTTGCCATCCACTTGCGCGATGACCTGGTAGGAGCGGTCCCCGCCCGGCACAAGGTGCTTGCCCAGCGGCTCCACCTGCCACTCCACCTCGCCCTTGGGGAACAGCAGATCGGTCAGCGGCGTGAGGATCTCCTGCTTGACCTGGGTGGGATCCCCGCCCGCATCCTTGAGGGACTGGGCGCGGATCAGGCTTTCGATGTCGGCCGCGGAAATCGACTGCCCGGCGCGCAGCACCTGGGCGTTGCGCGGCACGATCAGGCGCACCCGGTCGGCCTGCATCAGCCCCGCGAGGCGGGAGCGCACGAGCGGCTCGGACAGGGGCATCGTCCGGCCGGGACTGGGCGAGCGGCCGAGCGACAATTTCGCCAGCGCGGCAGCGCCCGCCACGTCGAAGCCGTCGAATTCCGCGACTTCGCCGAGCGTGAAGGTGTCCCCGCTGACCTCCGGATTGGGGAGGATGCGCACGACGATCTCGTCCAGCGCCTGCGCTTCCCCGGCCGCGATCCGCGCGTCCGGGTCCGTGGGCCTGTCCTGGACCGCACCCATCTGGGCCGGCGCGGTCTGGGCCGGCGCGGATCGGGACAGCGTGGCCTGAGCCAGCGCGGCCTGCGCGGCGCCCAGCAGCAGGCAGGCCGCCGCCAGCGCCGTCAGTGCGGCGCGACGGCGCGACGGCTTGTGCAGCGGATCAGTCGGATCGGGTCGCAGGCTCATGGCTCACGTCCGCTAGCGGATGATCTGGTTGGCGGTCTGCAGCATCTCGTCGGAGGTCTGGATCGCCTTCGAGTTCACCTCGTAGGCGCGTTGCGCGATGATCATGTTGATCATCTCGTCCACCACGCTCACGTTCGACAGCTCCAGGAAGCCTTGCACAAGCGTTCCCATGCCGTTCACCCCGGGATTGTCCACCACGGCATTGCCGGAGGCGGCAGTCCCCGAGTACAGGTTTTTGCCGAGCGGGCTGAGTCCCGCGGGATTGGCGAAGCGCGCGAGCTGGATCGTGCCGACCGGAGTGGGCAGCGGATCCTCGCCCGCCAGGACCGACACCGTGCCGTCGAGGCCGATCTGGATCGAGCGGGCATCCTGGGGCACGACGATCTCCGGCTCGAGCGGAAAGCCGTTCTGGGTGACGATGCGGCCGTTCTGGTCCTTCTGGAAGTTGCCCGCGCGGCTGTAACCGATGGCGCCGCTGGGCTGGAGGATCTGGAAGAAGCCGGGTCCCTCGACGGCAGCGTCGAGCTCGACGCCGGTATTCTTCATGTCCCCCTGAGTGAAGATCTTCTCGGTGGAGACGTGCTTGACCCCGTGCCCGTTGTGGATGCCGACGGGAACCGTGGTGTTCTGGGACGACTGCGTCCCGGCGGGTTTCTCGATCTGGTAGAGCAGATCTTCGAAGTTGTTGCGGCTCTTCTTGTAGCCGGTGGTGGCGACGTTGGCGAGATTGTTGGCCACCGTGTCGATCTGCTTCTGCTGCGCGCCCATGCCTGTGGCGGAGACGAACAACGATCGCATCATAGGGGGACCCTGGCTCCTCGTGCGCTGGATCGACGGGGGTCCCACCTTCCTGGCAGGTCCGGATGTCCGGTTCCGTCTGGGGGCTGGGGGCCGACCTTCCAGGTCCGCCCACGCTTCTCTGTCCTGCGGGTTCGCCCGCCGTTGCTGCCGGCGGTGGGGAGCGGGATCGCGTCCCGCGCCCGGTGCAAGGCCGTGCCTGCGCTATACTTGCGCCAGGCTGATCGCCCGCTGGTTCATCTCGTCGGCGACGGTCAACGCTTTCTGCATCTGGGTGTACGCCCGGTTCGCTTCGATCATCTTCGTCATTTCCCGCACCGGGTTGACGTTCGAAGACTCCACGTAGCCCTGCAACACGCGCACCTCCTCCATCGTGCGCGGATTGTTCGCCGCGTCCACCGGCGCGAACAGCCCGCCGCCCAGCTTCTGCAGGCGCTCGGGGAACGGAAAGGTGACGATGCGGACGCCGCCGGACGGCTTCCCGTCCACTTGGATCGCACCGTCCTCCGTCACCTGGATCTTGTCTCCCTGCAGGACGAGCGGGCCTTCCTTTCCGTTCACCGGATTGCCTTGCGCTGTGACCAGCTGATGATCGCGGCTGAGGCGGAACGTTCCGGCGCGGGTGTAGCGCTCGCCTTGGGGGGTCTGGATGCTGAAGAATCCCTTGTCGGTCGCCAGGGCGAAATCGAGATCGTTGCCGGTCGGCGTCAGCCGGCCCGCGGAGAAGTCCTTGCCCATGTCGCCGACGGTCACGAACGAGGTGCCGACCCGGCTGTACGGGGCGAGGTGCTCGTTGGAAACGAAGGTTTCCTCGTCGGATTCGGGGGCCACCCCGATGGTGCGGGCGAGCACTTGCTGAAAGGCGGGCTGGTCCTCCTTGTAACCGACCGTATCCACGTTCGCGAGATTGTTGGACACGGCATCCATCTGCTGTTCCAGCGTCTTGCCGCGCGAGACCAACGAGTAGATGCCTTGCGGACCCATAATCGCTCGACCGTGACCCTGAGGCGGTGAGAAGAGTGGCCGGGGAGCGAGGCTTCGAACGCCTTGCGCACCTGGCTTCGAGGAGATGAAAAGCAAGGCACATGCCAGCCTGCCGGAGGCCGCGGAACGGCTTTCGCCCGCCGGCCGCGCAGCCGCGCGGGAGGCGCCCGCCGGAGCCGGATCCAGTCCACGGGACGTGCAATCAGCCGGCCGCGGGGGCGCAGCCCCACAGGGAGTCCTTGACGGTTCCCGCGGCGCTCCTTTATGCTGATCTGCCAAAGGAATTTCCTCCGGCCGGAGCCTCTTCCCGCGATGAGCCAAATGGAGAGCCAACTGCCCGAGCGCGAGCAGCGGCTGGTGCAGGCCCTGCGCGAGGCGCTGGCGGAGCAGATGGAAGAACCGGCAAACCCGCTGCCGCCGTACAACTGCGGCCTGATCTACACGCAGTTGCAGGATTTTGCGGCCGCCGAGAACAGCTACCGGCTCGCCGTGGAGCGCAATCCGGCCTTCTTCCAGGCGTATTTCAACCTGGCCCTCGTCTGCTCGGCCCAGGACCGGTGGGACGAGGCCGTCCAGGCCTACCGCCAGGGTCTGCAATCCAACGGCAGCGACTCGGAGGGCTGGGCCAACCTGGGCGCCGCCTACGAGAAGCTGGGCCGCACCGACGACGCGCTCGCCTCCTACACGAAGGCGCTGGAACTCAGCCCCCAGGAATGGCAGGCGCGCGTGCGGATGGGCCTGATCCACGCGCAGCAGGGCGACTGGGGCCGCGCCCACAAGCTGTTCGAGGAGGCGACCACACTCAACGAGTCGGACTGGGAGGCGTGGAACGGCCTGGGGCTGGCTCAGTTCCACCAGAATCAGCTCAACGAGGCGCGCGGCTCGTACCTGAAGTGCCTGCAGATCAACGACCGCTGCGCGGAGGCTTACAACAACCTGGGCAACCTGTTCGCCAAGCTGGAGGACACCGCGGCGGCGGAACGGGCATACCGGGACGCCGCCCAGCGCAGCCCGAAGGATCCCGACATCCTGTTCAACCTGGGCGAGTTCCTCTTCAAGCAGGGGCACCCCGACACCGAACGCACGCTCAAGCGCGTCGTCGAGATCAACCCCGCCGATTTCGACGCGTGGGAGCTGCTGCGCCGCTGGTACCCGCAGCATCCGGACTATGCGGGCTGGCGCCAGGCGCTGGAGATCCTGCTGGCGCGGCGCCCGCGGGACATCGAGCTGCTGCGCGAGCTGGCCGGCGCGGCGGAACACCTCAACGACATGCCCGCCTCGCTCGACGCCCTGCGCCGCGTGATCGAGCTCGATCCTGCGGACCAGGACGCGCACCTGTTCATCACGCGCATCCACCTCAAGCAGGACCTCGTGCAGGAAGCCTTCAAGCACATCACCCAGGTGCAGCGCACCGACGGCGAGACGCTCGGCCTGTGGAAGCACATCGGCCAGCGCCTGCTCCACCACGGCCATGCGCAGGAAGCGGAGACCTGCTTCCTCACGGTGGTGGCGCGCAACGAGATGGAGGTGGACCTGTGGCAGTCCCTGGGCGAGCTGGCCGTCGCGCGGGGCGACTGGGAAGTCGCCTTCGAACGCTTCGTCCATGCCGAGCCCGTCACGCGCAACAACTGGGACATCTGGAAGCCGCTGGCGGACCAATTCGTCGCCCTGAACCAGCCCACCCGGGCGACCCAGTGCCTGGAGTTCCTCGGCGACGTGTGGCTGCACCTGCCCGAGCAGTGGCGCTACGGTCTCGGCGTCTGGCGTGCGGCCGGGCGGGCACGCGTGTTTCTCGACCGGCTCGAGGCGCGGCTGGACGAGGGCGGCGCGACGGCGCGGCTGTGGAGCGAGCTGGGCCGGCTCTGGGAGGAGGAGGGCGTGCCGGAACGGGCGCAGGCTTGCCTGGCGCGCGCACGGGACCGCTCGGCGCACTTGCCCGCCGCCGTGCCGGAGGCCGAAACGCAAGCTCCCGCACAGCCGGAGCCGCCCACTGCTCCTGAGCGGACCGCCCCAGCCACGACCCCACCCGCAGCGCCGCCCGCGCCGGAGCCGCCCCCGGCTCCCGCCGGTCCACAGGAGCGCTTGCGCCTGGCGCGCAGCCTGATGGAGCAGGGCGACGTCGAGGGCGCCCTCGTTCAGCTGACGCGTCTGGGCGAGGTGGATCAGCTTGACCCGGAATATTGGCTGCTGCTGGGCGAGGCGACGTATGCGCTGAACCGGCTCTCCGACGCGCGTGCGGCATTCCAGAAGGCGGTGGCGCTGGACCCGAAGCTGTTCCGCGCGTGGTTCAAGCTGGGCAACGTCTTCTACCGGGAGCGGCGGCTGGCCGAGGCGGAACAGGCGTTCGCGAAGAGTAGCGCCCTGGAGCCGCAGGAGCCGAAGGTCTGGTACAACCTCGGCGTGGCGCAGGCCGAGCTCAAGCGGCTGGAGCGCGCCCAGGAAAGCTTCCGGCGCGCGCTTGCGCTGGACCGGCGCTTCAGCCAGGCCTGGAACTGGCTCGGCATCGTCCACGTCAACCGCTCCGAGCCGAAGCCCGCGCGGCGCTGCTTCGTCCGCTGCATCGCCGTGCAGCGCCGCTCGGCCAACGGCTGGTTCAACCTGGGCATGCTCTACGAGTCCCTGGGACGCAAGGCGGAGGCGGCGCGCTGCCTGGCCGAGGCCGAGCGTCTCGGCGGCGCCCTCGCCACGGAGGGCGTGGTTCCGGTCAAGCTGTTCCATACGCGCGACCCCCGCGAGGCCGGCAAGAAGGGGGGCGTCTAGCCCGCCGCGCTTCCGGGGCGTTCCGCCGCAGCGCCCGGGCGTTTCCCGGGCGCCACCATGGCACAGCGCCCGGGCGTTTCCCGGGCGCCACCATGGCACAGCGCCCGGGCGCTACCATGGCACAGCGCCCAGGCGTTTCGCGGGCGCCTCCCTGCCCGACCCGGCGCGCCCTTGTCTTGCTGCTCCGGTGCGGGCAAGATGAAAGCGTGCGCGGACGGCGCCCGCGCCGCGCTTCCCGCATCCGATCAGCCCGTATCCCGTGCGCGTGTCCCAGCCCGGCAGGGCGGAGTTTCCGGCGCCCTGGTGGTCCGATCGCCCAGTCGTTCCCACAGCCGAATCGCACCCACAGCCCAGCCGCTCCCACAGCACCGCTCCGCAGGATCCGCCGTCATGAAGTTCGTGGACCAGGTCAAGATTCATCTCCAGGCGGGCAACGGAGGCCGGGGCTGCGTCTCCTTCCGCCGGGAGAAGTTCATCCCGCGCGGCGGCCCGAACGGCGGCGACGGCGGTAACGGCGGCGACATCGTGTTCCAGGGCTCCGCCTCCAAGAGCACACTGCTCGATTTCCAGTTCCAGAAGTACTTCAAGGGCGAGAACGGAGTGGCGGGGGGCGGCCGCGACCGCCATGGCCGCAACGGCGAGTCCACGCTCACCGTCGTGCCGCTGGGCACGATCGTGAAAAGCGAGGAGACCGGCGAGGTGCTGCTGGAGGTGCTGGACGAGGAGCCCCATGTCCTGCTCAAGGGCGGGCGGGGCGGAAAAGGCAACGCGCGCTTCAAGACCTCCACCAACCGTGTGCCGATGGAGGCAGAGCCCGGCGAGCCCGGCGCGGGCCTGTGGGTGCTGCTGGAGCTGAAGCTGATGGCCGACGTCGGGCTGGTGGGTTTCCCCAATGCCGGCAAGTCCACGCTGATCAGCCGCATCTCGAAGGCGCGCCCGAAGATCGCGGACTATCCCTTCACGACCCTGGTGCCGAACCTGGGCGTCGTGCGCACCGCCGGTTTCGAGAGCTTCGTGGTGGCGGACATTCCCGGCATCATCGCGGGAGCGCACAGCGGCGCGGGCCTGGGCCACCGCTTCCTCAAGCATATCGAGCGCACGGCGATGCTGCTGCTGCTCGTCCCCGCGGACGCCGGCCAGGGGGCGGAAGAGGCTGACGGGAGCGACAGGACAAACCCAGTGGCCCAGCATCGCATCCTGCTCGACGAGCTGCGCCAGTTCTCGCCCGGCCTGCTCGAAAAGACGCGCGCCGTGGCGCTGACCAAGACCGACCTCGTCCCGGCGCAGGAGGCGCTGCGGCTGGCGGAGGAGTTGCGCCAGGCGAGCGGCGAGCCGGTGTTCCCGATCTCGGCGGTGACCGGGGACGGCATCCCGGAGCTGATCCGCCATCTTGCCCAGCAGGTCTTCGCGCGGCGAGCCGCTGAACGCCAGGCCGCTGAGAGCCAAGTCGCTGAACGCCAGGCATCCGGGAGTCAGTCCCTCGCGCCGCAGGGATCCGGCCGCACTGCTCCCGCGCAGCCGGCCGATCCGGAGCACGCTCCCGCAGCGGCCCCGCTCGACTGAGCAGCGTCGGTCATTACGACGTGCCGGCCATTGCGGCGTGCCGGCTACCGGCCAACCTCTCTCCCGCGGGCAGCGGAGCCCGCCCCCCGGCAAGATCCGTCCGGGTGGAGTATGAGTGGCGAAGGAGGGCCAGCCGCGACCGGAGCGCGGGTCGCGGACTTGCTCCGCGTCAGGTATGAATCCTGCCCTGCTGGCCTCTCCCGGCCGTGGCGGGGTATGGTGTCCCCGTCACCTGATGGATGCGAGGCAGCGCAGGACCACGGCAGAGGGCCTATGGCCGATGCGATCAAGTGGGACGAATCGTGCCGGGTCGGGGTGCAGGAATTCGATGCGGCGCACCAGAGGCTCTTCGGCATCGGCAATCGCTTGATCCGCGCGGTTGCGCAGGACGGGGGCTCCGCTCCCGTCGCGGAAGTCCTCGAGGACCTGATCGATTTTGCCGAGGAGCATTTCGAGCGGGAAGAAGAGCTGATGGAGCAGACGGACTATCCGGGGCGCGAACTCCACAAGCGCGAACATCGGCGGCTCATGAACGACCTGCGCCTGTTCAAGAGCCAGTGGATCGGGGGCGACATTGACGGCTCGGAGGTTTCGACGTTCGTGATCGAATGGATCGTGAAGCACACGAAGGATACGGACCGGAAGTACGGACCCCACCTGAACGCCCACGGGATCGCGTAAGCCCAGGCGCCCGCGGCGCACCGAACCAGTAGCGCCCCGAACCGCAACGCCACCCCTGGCCGGCCGCTCCCGGAGTCGAAGTCCTGCCCCTGCCCGCGCTACTCTCTTTCCCGAGCTACTTGGCCGCGCGGGCCTGGGCGAGGTAGGCGCCGATCAGGTCGGGGGCCTGCTGCAGCGCCAGGGGCAGCTTGGCGAGGTCCTTCGCGCCCGCGGTGGCCATGTGCGGCGGGCCGCCGCCGCGCCCGTCGGCCAGGGCCGCGACCCGGTTGACGATCTCGCCCGCCTTCACGTTCGCCTTGACCAGGTCGTCCGACACCGCGCACAGCAGCGACGCCTTGCCCCCGATGATCGCGCCGATCACGGCGATGCCCGGAGCGAGCTTCTTGCGCAGGGCGTCGGCGAGGCCGCGCAGCTCCTCCAGGGACTCCGCCTCCACCTGGCTCGCCAGCACGCGCACGCCGTTCACGTCGCGCGCCTGCCGCAGGAGGCTTTCGGCCCCGTCGGCCAGGGTGCCGCGCTTGAGCTGCTTGACCTCGCGCTCGAGCTGGCGCCGCTCCTCGAGCACCTGCTCCAGCCGGGCGACGAGGCTTTCGGGCTGGACGTTGAGCAGGTGGCGGAACCGGGCCACGAGCCGTCCGTGCTCCCTGCCGGTCTGCTCCGCCGCTTCGCCCGTGTGCGCGAGGATGCGGCGCACGCCGGCCGCGATCGCCGTCTCCGACACGATCACGAAGGCGCCGATGTCCCCCGTGGCGGCGACGTGGCAGCCGCCGCACAGCTCGGCGGAGAACTCCGGCACGCGCACGACGCGCACCGTGTCCCCGTACTTCTCGCCGAACAGCGCCACGACGCCCGCCTGGATCGCCTCCTGGTAGGACGACTGGGAGATGTCCAGCGCGCGGTTGGCGCGGATGGCGCGGTTGACGCGGTGCTCGATCATGTCGAGCTGGGCGTCGCTGGGCTTCTCGAAGTGCGTGTAGTCGAAGCGCAGGAAGTCGGGATGGACGACCGAGCCCGCCTGATGCACATGCGGGCCCAGCACTTCGCGCAGGGCCGCGTGCAGCAGGTGCGTCGCCGTGTGGTTGAGCGTGGTGCGGGCGCGGCGGGCCGCATCCACCTCCGCCGTCACCGGCCGCGCGTCCGGTTGGGCCGTCGCCTGAGCACCCGCCGCGGCGATGTGGACGATGCGGTCGCCCTCGCGCTGGGTGTCCACCACGCGCCACTCCCCCGCCGCGCCGAAGATGCGGCCCTGGTCGCCCACCTGGCCCCCGCCTTCTGCGTAGAAGGGCGTCCGGTCGAGCAGGAGCAGCAGCCGGCCCTCCCCGTCGCGGCGCCAGGCGCGCACGTAGGCCTCGAGGGATAGCCGGCTATAGCCCTCGAAGCTCGAGTCGGGACCGTGCGTGATCTGGGTCCACTCGCCCGCGGCCAGGTGCATGGCGGAAGCGCCGCGCGCCTTCTCCCGCTGCTGCTCCATCAGCCTGTCGAAGCCGGCGAGGTCCACCGTCTGCCCGCGCTCCTCGGCCATCATGCGCGTCAGGTCCACCGGGAAGCCGTACGTGTCGTAGAGCTTGAACACCTCCTCGCCGGGCAGGGTCTGGCTGCCTCCCTGTTTCGCGAGACGTTCGAACAGCTCGATGCCGCGGTCGAGCGTGAGGCCGAAGCTCTCTTCCTCGGCCTTGATGACTCGCGCCACATGGTCCTGCTGGGCCTTCAGCTCGGGGAACGCGTCGCCCATCCCCGCAACCAGGTCCGGCACGAGCCTGTGGATGAAGGGCTCGGACATGCCGAGCACCTTGCCGAAGCGGGCCGCCCGCCGCAGCATGCGCCGCAGCACGTAGCCGCGGCCCTCGTTCGAGGGCAGCGCGCCGTCGGCGATCGCGAAGGCGAGCGAGCGCAGGTGGTCCGCGATGACGCGGAAGGCGACGCCCGTCTCGCCCGGGCCGTCCTTCTTGCCAGTCACCCGCGCAATCGCGGCCAGCAGGGGGGTGAACAGGTCAGTCGCGTAGTTCGAGTCCACCCCCTGGATGACGCGCGCGATGCGCTCCAGGCCCATGCCCGTGTCCACGTGCCGCGCGGGCAGGGGCTTGAGCTCGCCGCCGGGCAGGCGGTTGTACTGGATGAAGACCAGGTTCCACAGTTCGATGAAGCGCCAGCAGCCCTCCACGTTCACGAAGCAGACGTGGCCGTCCTTGCCGGCTTTCGGGCAGGTGCCCGCGCCGAGGTCGTAATGGATCTCGCTGCACGGGCCGCAGGGCCCCGTGTCGCCCATTTCCCAGAAGTTGTCCGCCTTCCCGCAGCGCAGCACGCGCGCGGCCGGCAGCGGGGTCACCGACCGCCAGAGCGCCTCGGCCTCCTCGTCGGCGGGCACGCCGTCCTGGGGGCTGCCGCCGAAGACCGTCGCGTACATCCGCCCGGGGTCCAGGCCCCAGCACGCCGTGAGCAACTCGAAGGACCAGCCGATCGCCTCGCGCTTGAAGTAGTCGCCGAAGGACCAGTTGCCCAGCATCTCGAAGAAGGTGTGGTGGTAGTTGTCCCGCCCCACGTCCTCCAGGTCGTTGTGCTTGCCCGACGCGCGAATGCACTTCTGGGAATTGACGGCGCGCGTGTAGCTGCGGGTGCCCGTCGCGAGGAAGATGTCCTTGAACTGGTTCATCCCGGCGTTGGCGAACAGGAGCGTCGGGTCGTCCTGGGGCACGACCGGAGAGGAACGCACGAACGTGTGGCCCTTCTCCTCGAAGAACGCGATGAACTCGCGCCGCAGTTCCGCGGCGGGCTTGAAGGCGCGCGCCGGGGGCGACGCCGTGTCCGTCCTATCCGCAGACGGGGCCAGCGGCGGCGGGGTGGCCGGCGGCGGGGTGGCCGGCGGCGGGGTGGTCGGCGGAAGGGAGGCCCCCGCCGAGCTGGCCGAGGAAGGGGCGGCCGAGGACGAACCTGACGGGCGTTTCGATTTCCGCGGATTCACCAGGAGTATCCCGAACGATTGAGAGCCGGCACGGCCGCCATGCGAAACCACGTTCCGTGCGATCAATGGCACCGCATGCCTGCGGCCGTCGTGCATGTGCGGCCGCATCCAATCAAAGCAGACGACCGTGGCCGCATCCGATCACAGCCGACGATCGATCGCAGCCGCGCGTCGGTTCCGCTCCGGTCAGACTAGCAGGGCATGCCCGGCACGGCGACCGCAAACCGAAGGGGTATACCCCATGGGCCGCACCTATGGGAAGATTGCGCCCTCAAGCAGCCCCACCCTGCCCTGCGAGCGCGCCATGTTCAAACCGAAGGGCCAACTTGGGCGGGGCGGGGTCGCCGCAGTGGGGGCCCTGCAGGCGCACGCCGCCACGCTCCTGTTCGGGCTGGCCGGCCTGTTCGGCAAGTGGGTGGCGGCGCCGTCCCTGGTCGTGGCGGGCTTGCGCACCTTGATTGCCAGCGCCTGCTTCGCCGCGCTGCTGGCCGCCTGGCCGCGGCTGGGCGCACCCGCGCTGCCGGAGGCAGATCCAGGGGCCGGCGCAGCGCACGGACCCGGGGGGCGGCACGGGGCAGCCGGCCGGCGCAATGCGCTCCTGGCGGCGCTGGCCGGGGCCATCCTGGGGACGCACTGGTGGCTGTTCTTCGAAGCGATCCAGGTCTCGACCGTAGCCGTGGCCCTGCTGGCCTACTCGACGGCGCCGGGATTCGTGGCGCTCCTCGATCCGCTGCTGCAGGGGAAAGCGCCGGCGGGCCGGGCGCTGCTGGCTGCGGGCCTGGTGCTGGGAGGCGTCGCCCTGCTGGTGCCCCGCTGGACGCTGGGCGAGGCGACCACGCTTGGCGTCGCCTGGGGTGTGGGCGCCGGGCTGCTGTTCGCGATCCTGATGCTGCTCAACCGGCGGCTGGTGCCGGTCTACGGCCCGGTGCGCTTGTCCTTCTACCTGAATCTGGGGGCGAGCGCGGTGCTCCTGCCCTTGCTGCCGGGGGCCTGGGTGCCGCTGTCGGCCGGGGACTGGGGCCTGCTGGCGCTGCTGGGCGTGGTCTTCACGGTCGGTGCCCACACGCTCTTCATCGGATCGCTGCAGCGGCTCAAGGTGCAGACGGCGGCGATCATCAGCGCGCTGGAGCCGGTGTACGGTATCCTGGGCGCGGTGGTATTGCTGGGGGAGGTGCCCGGCCTGCGGACGCTGGCCGGGGGGGCCTTGATCCTGGGCACGGTGCTATGGGTGACCGGGCAGGCAGCCTGGTCGGAAAGCGGGTGAGGCGGAGCCCGATGCTGGCAAACTGAGGCGCAGGTCATGCATAGGCCAAGGGGCAAGGCGTGGCCTGCCCAGCGAGGCAGGATGCGGCCCTGTTTGTGCATGACGGGGACGAGGGCGTCCCAACAGGCATAAACGCAATCCGAGCAGCACCTTCGGGACCAGGCGCCATGGCGGAAAACAAGCTGGAAGGATTCGAGGATTTCGACAGCAGTGCCGGCGGGGCACCCAAGGCCAGCGCGGCCGGAGGCGAACTCGACGAACTGCTCGGCAAAGGGGAGCCCGCCGCGGCAGGCGAAGGGGGGGACTCCGAGCTGGATTCCTTCTTCGAAGACCTGTCCACCATTGACGATCTCGAGGTCGCCCAGGAGCAGCCCAAGCCCGCTCCCGCGGCCCCAGCCGCCGCAGCCCCCGCTCCTCCGCCGCCCCGGCAGCAAGCCGCTGCGCCCGCGCCGCGGGCCCCGCGCCGGCCGCGGGCTCCCGCCCAGCCGGGACGCATGCGCAGGTTCCTGCTCCAACTGGCGCTCTTGGCCGTGTTTGGCGGGGCGGGATATTACTTCTACGTCACATACATCGCCGGCGAGGCGCAGATCCCCTGGCCGGTATTCAAGGCCCAGCCCCAGCTTCCGCTCCCCCGCGTGGAGGAGCCCGCACCCCCGCCGCCACGGCCCGCGGCCCCCGCGCGTCCGGCGCGCCTGCCGCCCAGGTTCACGGGGCCCGGCTTCGGCATCCAGGTCGCCACCTGCTTCTTCGAATCGTGCGTTGACGCCTACAAGGCCCTCCTGAGCGCGGGACATTTCTCGCTGCGGATCAAGGAGCGCCGCTCCCAGAGCCAATCGCTGGAGGTGTTTTCCCAGACCGCCTTCGCCTCGCGCCAGGTCGCCGAGGAAGCGGCCGAGCGGGTCAACCTGGAGAATCGCCAGGAGGGGAACGCCTACGTGATCGAAGATGGGGGGAACTTCCGGCTGTCCATGGGCGCCTTCCAGGACCTGGGCCGCGCCAACGTCGTCAGGGACACCCTGAACCAGCGCTACGGGGGTCAGATCGTCTTCGGCCAGCGGCTCAAGTCGGTCCCCTATGTGCTGAAGGTGCTGTCCACGGGGATCTATCCGACGCGCGCGGATGCCGAGCAGGCCGTGGAGAAGCTGCGGGCGATGGACCGCAGCCTCGCCGGAGCGTTCGTCGTTCCCAACGAGAAGTAGCCGGCCCGCCGCGGGAGTGGCAGCGTCCCTCCGGTTCGCGCCAGGTGGGGGGCGATTCCCCGCGTCCTGGCTTCCCTCCCGCCGCTCCGCTCGCACTTGCCGTGCCGGTCAGGATGGCCCGCTGGTCATGATGCCCCGCCGGTCGTGGGGTCCTGCCGGTCATCGGGCTCCTCAGGTCGCGACGCGTGTCGCAGCGCCAGGTTCCGGAAGCGCTCCTGATGCGGCCGCGGCGTCAGCACGGCGCGCATTTCTTCGATCAGCGCCTCTTCCATCTCGGCGAAGGCCTCCCCCCGCGCCTGCTCGCTGGGCGCCGGATGGCCTCTGACATCCACCCGCACGAGCAGCTTGCCCGTCCCCGCTTCGATGAACTGGCCCACCAGGTAGGCCGAGTCCCCTTCGATGCAGTAGGAACAAGGAACGTAGAACGCCTGCGCGTTGAAGATCAGCTCCGCGCCTGCGATCCGCCCGACCTTCAGGGCCAGCTCGCGGTCGGACACCGCGACGGACGAGAGCGTGTCGGCATAGAGCTGATAGTCGTTGCGGATGCGGAAGTCGTCCGCGACGATTTGTTCCATCTCCTTGCGGGTGATGAGGCGGCGCACATGGGGCAGGGTGCGCATCCCGGCTTCCACCCGGTCCAGGATGCCGCGGAACTGCGCCTCCTTGAGCGGCGGCTGGGGCGTCGAGTCGATCATGACGATGGTGCGATTCCGCACCCGGTTCGAACTCGTGTCCCGATAGACCGAGACGCTCGAACTGCAGCCGGCGGCCAGCGCGCCGAGCGCGAGCGCACAGACGGCCAGCGCGCAAAGGGCCAGCGCGTTGGGGGCCAGCGCGCAGCCGTCTGCGGCGGTGGCACGGTCGCTTGCGGCAACACGGTGGCTTGCGGCAGCAGGGTGGATTGGGGCAGCAGGGCGGCGGTCAGGGGGCGAGGCGCGAGACGAGTCGGGTCGCGGGTCGTGAGCGCGGGCGGGCCTGGACGATGTCTTCGCCAGACATGTACTTGTCCAGTCCCGCATAGATTCCGTCCGCGATCCGGTCCAGGTAGTTCGCGTTCTTCAGCCGTTCGCTTTCCAGGCGGTTGGTCACGAAGCCGGCTTCGACCAGCACGCTGGGCATCTCCGCTCCGATCAGTACCATGAACGGCGCCTGTTTCACACCGAGGTCGCGCACGGGGTTGGCTTCCTTGAGCGTATCCACGAGCTCGGTGTGGAGCGCCTGGGCGAGCTTGCTGGACTCCAGGATGTTCGTGTCCCGCAGCAGGTCCAGCAGGATCACGTTCAGGTCGCTGACCTTCTTCTCGCTCGTGGCGTTCTCGCGCGCCGCCACTTCCAGGGCGGACGAGTCGCTCGTCAGGTTGAGGAAGTAGGTTTCGACTCCATGGAACCGCTCGACCTGGCTGGCATTGAGGTGGATGGAGACGAACAGGTCCGCTCCGAACGCCTTCGCCAGTTTCGGGCGGCGCGCGAGCGGGATGAAGCGGTCCTCTTCCCGGGTCATCCCCACGCGCACGTCCGGATGGCGCCGTGCGACCAGGTCCCGCAGGCGGAGCGCGATGGCGAGGGCCAGGTCCTTCTCCTGCAGCCCGAAAGCCATCGCCCCCGGATCATGGCCGCCGTGTCCGGGATCGATCATCAGGGTGCGGATCTTGAGCCCCAGCGAGGCCTTCAGGCTGAGGCGCTCCGCATCGTTGGGGCCCGGGGGTTCCGGCGCGCCGCGGGGGCCGACAGCCGCGGATCCGCGCGCCGGCGCGGCAGGGACTGGCGCCGCCGCATCGGAGCCGGGCGCTGATGTCGCGGAGCGGGACTGCGCGGAGGCTGCCCGTCCCGCCCCCCGCGCGCGTGACACGGCGGCAAGGGCCTTGCCGGAATCGCGCGCCGCCGCCGCGGGGCGTTGCGGATACAGGTCCACGACCAGCTTGGTCTCCAGCGGCAGCTCGAACGTCTTCAGCTCGTAGCGCTCGAGCGGGGCGACCTCGAGCTCGAGCCGCGTCGCGTGCTTGTCCAGCGCCGTCACCGCGATGCGCCGCACCAGGCCCTCCGCGGCGGTGCGCGGCACGGCGAGATCCGCTTCCGGCGCCAGCCGCCGGAAATCGAGCCGCAGCGGTCCACCCGCGACCCGCTCGATCCTCGGCTTTACCGGCCGGTCGGTCGTGAGGATGATGCGCGTGAACTGGAGCGCGGCGAGGACCTGAATCCGCTTCAGCCGCGCGGATCCGCCGCGCCGCGCCGCGGGGATGGGCTGCGGGGAGTTAGACCCCGGCGTGTGCGGAGCTATGGCGGTCGAAACCACCGCGTTCGGAACCGCCGCATTCGTGCCGACCAAGTTCGGAACCGCCGCGTTCGGAACCGCCGCGTGCGGCGCTGCGGCGTTGGCCGCAACGGCGTTAAGTGGCACGGCGTTAAGTGGCCCGGCGTTCGGTGCCATGGCATTCGGCATCACAGCGTTCTGGGTCACTACGTTCCGAGTCACCGCGTTCTGCGTCACGGCGCCCGGCGCGACAGGTTGCGGGGGGGCGGCAACCCCGGCGGCGGACCGTGTCCCGGCCGGGGAGGCTGTCGCCGCCGTCCGGGCGGAGCGGTCGCTCTGGTCCCCTCCGGGTGCCGGCGCGGCCGCCGGAGCGGCACCGGGCTCCTCGCGTTGCAGCGCATAGAGGCGGGCGCGCGCCCGCGCCGCCTGGCTGCCGGGGGGCCTGCGGCGCGCCACCTTGCGGTAAAGCTCCACCGCCGCCATCGTGCCGCCGGGTTGGGCTTCGAGCAGGAGCGCCTGGTGCATCAGGCTGTCGTCGGAGAGCGCGTGATTCGGGTAGGTCGTGGAGAATTCCCGGAACGCGGCGAGCGCGGCGGAGGCCTCGGCGGGGCCCTGGGCAGTGGCCTTGCCCGCGAGCCAGGCCTGGCGCAGCGCAATGGCCGCGCTGTACAGCGCGTCGGCGCCGCGGGCATGGGCCGGCGCATCGCGGTGGATGCGCTGGAAGCTCTGGGCGACCGCCTCCCAGCGGGCCGCCTCCTCCTCCGGCGTGCCGGCGCGGTCGTGCTGCACCTGGTAGAACTGGGTCACGGCAAGCTGGTAGCGCGATTCGATCTCCTGCGCCGCGGCCCGCCCCGCCGGTAGGAGCGCCAACAGCGCGGCCAGCAGACCCGCGGCCAGCCAAGCCTTGCGGCCGCGGCCGCGCCCGGAGCGGCGGCCTCCGGTGGGGACGCGCCGGCGGCGGGAGGCATCATCCTGGCGGACACGGCAGCGCATCAGGTCTCGTCGGAAGTGAGGCGCGTCTTGATCCGGCCGAGGAGGTTCAGCGCCTCCAGCGGCGTGAGTCCGTTGACGTCGAGGGCGCGCAGTTCCTCGGCCACGAGGCGCTCGGCCTGGGCCGCCGGATCCGGCGCGAGCATGGACAGCTGGCCGGGGTGATCCGCGCCGGAGCGGCTGCGGCTCTTGCGTCCCGACGCGCGCGCCGCACCCCCTTTGCCCGCCGGCCCTCCTTTGTCGGCACCGTCCCCCGCGCCCTCAGCGGCCTCGGCGCCCTCAGCGGCCCCGGCGCCCGCGGGCTCCGCAGCGCCGCCCGGCAGGTTCCCGGCCACAAGCAGGTCCATCACCTGATGCGCGCGCGCGACCACCGGTGCCGGCAGGCCGGCCAGCCGGGCAACCTGGATGCCGTAGCTCTTGTCCGCTTCGCCCGGCACGAGCTTGCGGGTGAAGGCGAGCCGGTCGCCGTCCTCGACGATGGACACGTTGAAGTTACGCACGCGCTCGAGCTCCTGGGCGAGTCGGGTCAGCTCATGGTAGTGGGTCGCGAACAGCGTCAGCGCCCCGGCCTGGTGCAGGTGTTCCACCATGGCCCATGCAATGCTGATGCCGTCGAAGGTGCTGGTCCCACGGCCAATTTCGTCCAGGATGACGAGGCTGGCGGCGGTCGCGTGATGGAGGATGTTGGCCGCCTCGATCATCTCGAGCAGGAAGGTGCTCTGGCCCCGCGCCAGGTTGTCCGCGGCCCCCACCCGGGTGAACAGCCGGTCGGCCGGGCTCAGCTCGGCGGAGCGGGCGGGCACGAAGCTGCCGGCTTGCGCCATGAGCTGGATGAGGGCCACCTGCCGCATCACGGTGGACTTGCCCGCCATGTTGGGGCCGGTGATGAGCAGGATCTGCTGCTCCGCGGCGTCCAGCAGGACGTCGTTGGGCACGAACGGCTCGTCCAGGGCGATGCGCTCGATCACCGGATGGCGCCCCTGGACGATGGCGATGCGCCGCGGCGCGCCCGGCGGGCGGAGGGTGGGCCGCACGTAGCCGTTTTCCCGCGCCGCCTGGGCGAGCGAGGCGAGCGCGTCCAGCCCGGCGATGGCGCGGGCCGTGCGCTGCATGCGGCGGGCGTAGCCGCCCAGGATCTGCCGCGCGCTGTCGAATTCGGCCTGCTACAGCTCCTGGATGCGCTCCTCGGCGCTGAGCAGCCGGTCCTCGATCTCCTGCAGCGCGGGGGTGGTGTAGCGCTCGGCGTTGACGAGCGTCTGCTTGCGCTGCCAGTCGGCGGGCACCTTCGCCTGGTGCACCCGCGTCACCTCGAGGTAGTAGCCGAAGACGCGGTTGTAGCGCACCTTGAGCGAGCCGATGCCCGTGCGTTCGCGCTCCGTCGCCTCCAGGCCGGCCAGCACCTCCTTGCTCGTGCGGGCCAGCTCGCGCAGCGCGTCCAGCTCGGGCACGACGCCGGCGGCGATGTAGCCGCCCTCGCTCAGGCGCAGGCTCGGCTCCTCCAGGAAGCGTCCCTTCAGGTACAGGTACACGTCTTCCAGCGGGTCGAACTCGCGCGCCAGGTCCTGCAGGGCGGCGCAGGCGAACTCCCGGAAGAACGGCGGCAGGAGCTGCACCGCGCCCAGCGCCTCGCGCAGGGCCACGATGTCTGCCATCCCCGCGACGGGCAGGCCGATGCGCGCGACCGTGCGCTCCAGGTCGCGGATCTGCGCGAACACCCGGCGCAGCGCCTCGCGCGACACCGCGTCCCCGGCCAGCTCGGCGACGCCGTCCAGCCGCGCCTCGATCGCCGCTGCGTCCAGCAGCGGCTCGCCCAGCCAGTCGCGCAGCAGGCGCGCCCCCATCGGCGTCCGCGTCAGGTTGAGCACGCCGAAGAGCGTGTGGCGCGAGCCGCCCTGCGCCCGGTTCTCGAACAGCTCCAGGTGCCCGACCGTGGCCTCGTCGAGCCGCATGTGCGCGCGCAGCGACCGCTCGCGCAGCTGCGTGATGTGGCTCAGGTCGCTCTTCTGCGTCTCCTTCAGGAAGGCCAGCAGGGCGCCCGCCGCCGCGACGGCCGCGTGCAGTCCCTCCACGCCGAACCCGGCCAGGCCGGCGACACGGAAATGCTGGGTCAGCGTGCGCGTCGCCTGCTTCTCGTCGAACCAGGCGCCCGGCGCCGCCTCGGTGCGCGGATCGCCGCCGGGCTGATCCTTCAGGCGCCGGCCCAGCTCGGCCTGGAACGCGTCAACGGCCTGCTGCTCCGCCGGCGAGCGGCCCTGCGGCAGGAGGATCTCGCGCGGCTGCTCGAGCCTGAGAAAGTCCCACAGGCGCTCCCGTTCCTCCGGCCCGAACTCGGCGACTTCGAACAGGCCCGTGGACAGATCCGCCAGCGCCAGCCCGATCGGCCGCCCCGCCCCGCGCGGCTCGATGGCCGCGATGAAGCGGTGCCGGTCGCCCTCCAGCAGCGCGCCCGACACGGTCGTGCCCGGCGTGACGACCCGCACGACCTCGCGCCGCACCAGCCCCTTCGCCGTGGCCGGGTCCTCCATCTGCTCGGCGATGGCGATCTTGAAGCCTTGCGCGGTGAGCCGGTTCAGGTACTGTTCGCACGCATGGAACGGCACCCCGCACATCGGCACCTCGTTGGCCGAGCCCTTGTTGCGGGTCGTCAGGGCGATCTGCAGGGCCTCGGAGGCGCGCCGGGCGTCCTCGCCGAACATCTCGTAGAAGTCGCCGGCGCGGAAGAACAGGATGCAGTCCGGATACGCCTCCTTCAAGGCGTTGAACTGCCGCATCATCGGCGTGTCGGACACCACCAGGCTGCTGGCACCGGATGTCTTCATGTCCTGGCCGGGCGTGTCGCGGGACGAGGGCGCCAGCCTATGCGAGGGAAGGCTGCCGCTGGACGGGCCGCCATCCTAGCCGATGGGCGCGCGGGAAGGAACCGCGAAGCTGCCGCGCCCCCCGGGTCTATACAGATCTATACAAAGCCGCAGAGCGGGAGGCACGCGGCAGGACTTACTTCTTCCCTTTGACGCGGGCTTCGACCTCCGGGGGCAGCGGCACGTCGGGGTAGGTCTTGCGGTAGATGGACAGGGCGAGCCCCAGGTTCTCCATGTTGGGCGACTTGGCCACCTGCACCATGAAGCCCGTCAGCAGGTTCAGCAGCTCCACGTGCGCCCTGCCGTCCTTCGGATCGCTCTCCACCATCGTCTGATAGAGGAGAACGGCGTCCCAGGACTTGCCTTCCCGCACCAGGGCCTTGGCCTCCTCGATCAGGACCGATTCGCGCAGCAGCCGCGCGCTGTCCCGGGCCTTCGGCGGGACGCTGTCGCCTTGCAGGGGCGGAAGATCGCCCACCGGATGATAGGTGAGCATGTCGCGGGTGGCCCGGTAGGCTTCCGCATCGCCGCGATGAGTGAGCAGAGTCTGCGTCAGCTTGCGCCGCGCCGCCTCGTCGTAGCCCAGCCGGCGCAGCGAGTCGGCGCTGGCCGGGTTGCTCGAACCGGCCGGCAGCGCGGGCAGCGCCGCGCCCGAATCGGCGCGCATCCCCGTGGTGCCGGCGCTCCCGGCGGCGGGCGGCGGCATGGCTGCGCCGGAGCCCTGCGCCGGCGGGCCGGCCTCCGGCGCGCCCGTCGCGGACGCGTCCTGGGGCGACAGCCAGCCCACCGTCTTCGCTCCGGCGCGCACCTTGACCCAGCCGTCCTTGCGCTCCAGCACCGGCAGCACATCGTTGCCGTACACGATCGCGATGTGGCGGCTGGCTTCCGACGGCCGCGCATAGACGCGCGCCCAGGGGCGGGCCAGCACAAGCCGGTCTGCCGCGCTCGCGGTTTGGCTCGTTTCCGGGGTCTGACCCTGCATCTGACCTTGGCCCGCAGTCTGGCCCTGCATCTGGCCCTGCATCTGGCCCTGTGCAACGGCCAGTCCGACGCCGAAGAGCAGGGCCGCGCAGGCCAGGCCGAGTTGGGCTCCCACTCGCCAGGACAAACCCATTGCGGACCCGGTGGGTTCTGGTGCCTTGGGCATGGAGATCCTTCCGCAAGTTGAAGAGTGCGGAGCGCGCCAGGCTCCTCCCGCCGCTGCCCGGCGGGCCGGCGCCGGCAGGCGCATGGGGGCGCCCACCTTCCCGCGACCACTCTTCGAGCAGTGTATCCGAATCGGCGGATTCCTCAAAGAGAACAAGGTCCCCTTTTCGGCGCGGCGGCGCTCGTTTGCACGGCTTGCCCGCATGCCGTGCACGCCTGGCGGCCCCGCCTCTGGCCGCAAGGCGCGCTCAAGGGGACGCGCACCCGGAAAGCGGGAGGCCGCGCAGGCGCGCATAGAGGGCGACATGCTCGGCCGGGCTGAGGGCCTCCGGCCGCCGCTCGCCGACCTGCGCCAGCGCTGCGGCGAGGCGGTCCGCGGGCCAGGCCGGGCGGGCGCGAGTGAGCGTGCCGGATAGCCGTTTGCGGCGCTGGGAGAACAGTCCCTTCACGTGCTCCTGGAATCCTTGCTCCGCCTCGGGCTCCAGGCGCCCGGGTAGGGGCCGCAGCTCGACGACGGCCGACTCGACCCGCGGGCGCGGGTGGAAGGCGCCCGGCGGCACGCGCAGGACGAGCCGCACGGAGCAGGCCACCTGCGCCGCGATGCTGAGCGAGCCGTAGGCGTGACCATCCGCGGGTGCGGCGGCCATCCGGTCGGCGACTTCCCGCTGCACCATCAGCAGCAGCCGCGTGAAGCGCTGCCGCTCCCGGATGAAGCGGAACAGGAGCGGCGTCGTCAGGTAGTAGGGAAGGTTCGCGATCACCGCGTAGGGCTCCTCGCGTCCGAACAAGGCCGCCGCGTCGAGCGGGGTGCGCAGGATGTCCGCCTCGATCAGCCGGAAGCGCGGCTCGGCCGCCCAGCGCACCCGGAGCGCCCCGGCCAGCGCGGGATCGAGCTCGACGGCGGTGACGCGCGCCCCGGCGGCGAGCAGGCGCTCCGTCAATGCGCCGCGGCCCGGCCCCACCTCCAGCACCGGCTCGCCGGGCCGCACCGCGGCGACCTCCAGCAGGCGATCGAGGTGCGCCTGGCTCACCAGGAAGTGCTGCCCCAGCTTGCGACCCATGAATACGCCCCAGCTGTTCACCGCGACGGTGCGCTCACTGCGACGGTGCGCTCACTGCGACGGTGCGCGGAAAGGTACGGGGGCTCTGCACCTCCCGTGCCCCTCGCGCGCCCCGGCAAGGATTGCTGCGCCACCGCTTTTTGCCGCGGCAGGGGCGCCATGTTAGCGTGGCCTCACCGTGGCTGTGCACCCCTTCTCCGCGCAGTCGGAGAAGGGGCGGGGGATGAGGACTCGCGCGAAGCGCGGGTGCCGTTCCACAGTCCTGTCGGAATCCCAGCCCTTTCCCCCCTTATGAAAAGTTCTCATCTTCGGGAGTGACCCATGCCGAACCGCCCAGCCCCGCCGTCTGCCCTAGACAAACCCGTCCGCGCCGACACGGTCAGCGCAGACTACTTGCAGCGGTACGAGGCGCGCACGCCGAAGTCCCGGCAGCTGCACCGGGAGGCGCAGCGCTACCTGCCGGGCGGCGTGAGCCACAACCCCCGCTACCACGCGCCCTACCCGCTCTATTTCGCCCGCGCCCACGGCTCCCACATCTGGGACGTGGACGGCAACGAGTACCACGACCTGTGGATGGCGCACTATGACGCGATCCTGGGCCACGCGCCGGCGGAGGTGGTGCAGGCGGTGCGCGACGCGCTGGACTCCGGGCTGCACGTCGGCCTGTCCATGGAGCACGAGATCGGCCTGGCGCGGCGCGTGTGCGAGCTGGTGCCCGCCGCGGAGCAGGTGCGCTTCTGCTCCTCGGGCACCGAAGCCACCATGTACGCCGTGCGCCTGGCACGCGCCTTCACCGGACGCAACGTCGTGCTGAAGATGGTGGGCGGGTGGCACGGCCCGAACACGGACCTGATGGTGGACGTGAACCTGCCGGAGTTCACCGGCGTGGAGGGCAAGGGCCTGCTGCCGGGCCTCGCCCAATACACGCGCTCGGTGCAGTTCAACGACATCGCGGACACGGCGCGGGGGATCCGGGAGGCGGGCGACGACTGGGCCGGCATCATCGTCGAGCCGGCGATGGGCGCGGCGGGGTTCCTGCCCGCGCAGCCGGACTACCTGAAGTTCCTGCGGGAGGAGACGCGGCGGCGCGGCGCCGTGCTGATCTTCGACGAGGTGATCACCGGCTTCAGGCTCGCGCTCGGCGGGGGGCAGCAGTTCTTCGGCGTGACGCCCGACCTGACGACGCTGGGCAAGGTGCTGGGCGGCGGCATGCCCGTCGGCGCGGTCGCGGGCAAGGCGGAGATTCTCGAGATCAGCAGCCCCACGCGCGACGTGCCCAAGCGCGACAAGGTGATCATCGGCGGCGGCACGTACTCGTGCAATCCTTTGACGATGGTCGCCGGAGCCAAGACCCTCGACATCCTCAAGGCGCGCCGGGACGAGATCTATCCGCAGCTCGCCGAGAAGAACCAGCGCCTCTGCCAGGGCGTGCAGCAGGCCTTCGAGGCTGCCGGCCTGCCCGTCCACGTCAGCCGCATCGGCTCGCTGCAGGAGGTCCACTTCGTCAAGGAGAAGGGGCTGCCCGTGCGCAACATGGCGGACGTCGTCGCCCATACCCACTACGACTGGCGCAAGGAGCTGGCCGCCCGGCTGCGCAATCACGGCGTCTTCCTCTTCCACGGCGGGGCGCTCTCCGTCGCCCACTCCGACGCGGACCTGGCGGCGCTGCTTGCGGCCTATGGCAAGTGCGCGGAGGAGATGGCGGTGGCGCGCGGGGCGTAGCGGGCAGTGGCAACCGCAACAACTGCAACTACCAGGCGGGGGAAGCCTATTCCCCCGCGCCCCCTGGCGAGTGTTCCGCGCGGGCCTTGCCTAGCGGTGCGCCGGCAGCACTGCCGCGGACGCCGCACTACCCGCTGTCGCCCGGCGTGCCCCACCCGCCCCGCACCGTCGAGATTCGCCGCAGCGCCCAGTCGGCGCGTACCATCCACATGGCCCAGGCCCCGTACATCGCCCGGCAGGCGCGGTTTGCGAATTGGGCGCGCGGGATGCCCCGTCGCCGGTGGAGCGCCTGCCCTGCTCGTGGAGGGGAAGGGTGCTTGGGCCGGGGGCGGGAGCGCCGTTTTCACGCCGCTCGCCCGTTCCGGCGCGCCCGTCCCGAACCTGGCGCGACAGCGTGCAAGTGAACGGGACTCCATGCTGCGCCCGGGCATCTCCATTGCGCTGCTGAAAGAGCTCAAAACGATACTGAGCGCTACCTTGGGATGAGGTCGCCGCACAGACCGGAATCCCGTCGCCGGAACGGCTCTTGGCCTGCGCATAACCCACAGCGTATCAACAGGATAGATTCAAATTGCGAACGGAA
>JBGOTW010000009.1:0-34285 GCA_041476685.1 bacterium
CCGCTGCACGGAGAGCGGCTCGGCCGGAACCGCGCCGGATGGCCCGGAGGTCCGCATCAGCGTGGTTCCTTCCCGTTGCACGCCGCGCCCTGCTGCGGCCCGGCTTCCAGCAGGACCCGCGTCAGTTCGGCGAAGTCCGCTACCGCCGGGCAGGCGCCCAGGGGCTGCCCGAATCCGTAGCGCACGTGAATGAAGAGCACGCCGGCTTGCTCCGCCGCCGCCTCGTCCCCCGCGGTATTGCCCACGAATACGGCCCGCGCCATCCCGCAGCGGCCCGCCAGCGTCATCAGGTTCTCGCCCTTGCTCAGGCCCGTGTTCCCATGGCATTCCGCGTCGCAGAACAAGCGCTCCAGTCCCGTCACGGCGAAGAACGTCTCGATGTAGCCCCGCTGGCAGTTGCTGACGATGGCGAGCGGATAGCGCACGGCCAGCGCCGCCAGCCCGTCGCGCACCCCCGCATAGACCATCGCCCCCTCCCGGCGCAACAGCTCCGCCTCCGCCGTGTAGCACGCCTGCACAACCGCCTCCCGTTGGGCGGGGTCCAGCTGTGGGAAGATGCGCCGCGCAATCTCGGCGTGGGCGAGCCCCATCACGCCCCGGATATCGGCGCGGATCACGCCGGGATGCCCGGGAATCCACTGCCGCGCCACGGCGTCCCACGCGCGGGCCACGGTGGCGGTGGCGTCCCAGAGCGTACCGTCCAGGTCGAAGACGATCCCGTCCCAGGCGGGATGCGCGGATTGGGTCATGCTGCGAGTGGCAGGCTGCATGCAGGCGCTACCCCTGTGTCCGGGCTACACTGGGCGGCGAACTGGGCGGTGCGGCGCTCACGCCGGCACGTTCCAGTGGGACAATTCAGCGCCCGCCACCGGCGCGCGGAAAGTCGCCAAGCGGTCGCCCAACAGGCAGCCCAGATAGGCCGTGCGCCGGTCCGGCCCACCGAACGCCAGGCTCGACAGGCTCTTCAGGGCGCGGCTGCGGATGGCGGATAGATGCTCCCGGTTCATCGTTCCAGCCCGGTAGGCGCGTTCCACCTCCTCCACATGCGCCGGATCGCTGTCTTCGAGCACGACCTGCTGGCTGCCGTCCGGCAGCACGCGGATCACCCGGTTGCTGACGACGCTGGTGATCCAGGCTCCCCCTTCGACGTCGAAGGCAAGCCCGTCCGGGTAGGTGCCGTGCCCGAACTCGGTCACGGTCTCCCGCCGGCCCAGGTCTCCGTCCGCCCCCAGCGGGTAGCGGCTCAGGCGGCGCCCGAAGGTCTCATTGACATAGAGCCAGCCGCCGGAAGGATGCAGCTGGCACTCGTTCGTGAAGCCCAGGCCGTCCGCGACGATGCGGGTGCCGCGCCGATCCTGGCGCACGATGAACCCGTCCGAGACGTTCGCGCGGTACGCCTCCTGGCGCGGCTTGTGGCGCGTACTGACGGTTACCCAGATCCCGCCTGCGCGGTCCACCATGACGAAATTAGTGTCGGGAAGCGGCCGACCCTCCACCTCCACCAGGAACGGATGCAGCGCGCCGTCCCGCGTCAGGCGATACACTCCGCCGCGCTCGATGTCCGCCAGCAGGAACGAGCCGTCGCGCTGCATGGCAATGCCGTTCGGGCGGGCGGGCGCCGCCTCCTCGCTGGCCGCGCCGCCGATCTGGGTCACTGAGCCGTCGGGCCGGATGCGGCTCACGCCCCCGCGCCAGTCGGAGACGTACACGTCGCCAGCCGCCGTGCACAGCACGCATTCGGGCCGATGCAACCCGACGCCGATCCACGTCAGGTCGCCGACGGCTACCGTGAAGCGCGCAGATCCGCTGGCCATGCCGACCACCTTCCGGAGGAGTGACGCGGGCGTGCCCCGTGGCGCCTACTTGGCCTGCAACAGCTGGTAGAAGAAGGAGATGTCCGGTTCCTGCTCCATGGATACCATGCTGAAGCCCTGCCCGCTTGCGATCCAAGCCAGCCAGTGGAGATGCACTTCGTCCGGATTGAACACGTTGCGCCGCGCCTGCGGCAGGACCAATTCGAGCATCGCATGCTCCGCGGCGCTCAGTCCCTCCGGAATCTCAAGCTCTTGGGCCGCCTGGCAGAAGGCCGGGTTCCATTCCATCGCAGGATCCAGGTCCGCGTCGATGAAGGAAACCTGGATCAGGGGCCGCCATTCCAACCGTCCCGGCCACGCGCGCTCGAGCAGGTCTTCCAGGTCCTGGTAGAGCAGGCGCGTGTCCGCCGTGTCCGTGCTGTAGTTCAAGTTGAGCAGATTGAGCTTGATGATCAGCAGATCTCCGCCCGGCATCAGCAGCCGGTGGGCCAGCTTGAATTGCTCCTCGATCCGGTCGGGCGGACTGACGTTGAAAACCTGCAAGGCGACGATGTGGTGGAATCGCTCGCGCAGGTAGCGGGCCCGGGTCAGGTCCGAGATCTGGGGCACGAAAGGCTGGGTAATCGCCTCCTCCAGATGCGTGGCCTGGATGAACAGGTGCGGCTTGAGGGCGGGGCGCGTTTCCTCCATCAGCTCGCAGACGATGCCGGGCCCGTCGCCGACCTCCAGCACGCGATGATGTTCCTCCACCCGCGGCATCAGCACCCGGCGGATGGTGCGTTCCAGCGCGGGAAAGAGCGCACGATTGACCGTGAAGCGGTCGCGCTTGCGCCCGATCTGGTCCATGAAGAAAGAGAAGGCGCTGAAGCCATTGTAGCCGCTGATGATGCGCAGGTCGCCGATCCGCGCCAGCGTCGCGCGGACGGCGGGATGCTCCTTGACGATCTCCGTGAAATCCGCATACGAGACGCGCAGCAGCACGGCAGGCGCATTCTCCATAGACTCCACCGTCGCGGTAGCCGGCGTGCCGTTGAAGAACGAGATTTCCCCCAGCAGCGTCACCGGGGAGCGTTCACCCAGCACGCGGTTCTCCCCTTCGAGCACGATGTGGATGCGGATGTTCCCCTCGATGAGGAAGTAGACAAACTGATCGTGCTGGCCTTGACGCAGGATCGCCTCCCCCGGATCGTAGCGCACGAGCTCGGAACGGCGGGACATGCTCAGGATGGCGGCAGCGTCCAGCCCGAACTTGTTGAGGAACTGCATCAGTTCCTGCCTGTACTGGGCTTCCTTTTGGTCGGCCTGTAGAACCTGCATCGGGCTCCGATGGTAAACGGAAAGGTGGCGGCAGTGCAGCCTGCCGGATCAAGTCTGCCTTGGACGCGTCGCGGCGGCCGGCTCCTGCGACGGTTTGCCCCCGCACCGGCCGGCCCCTGGCCCAAGCACCGACTCAGCCTCCGGGACGGCGGGCCGGCTCGGGCGCGAACCCAAGCTCCGCGCTATCCAGCAGGATCGAGACGGGACCGTCGTTGATCAGGTGCACCTGCATCAGCGCGCCGAAGGTGCCTGTGACGATCCCCACCCCCAAGGGCGCGCACAGCTCCCGGCACGCGGCGACGAAGCGATCGTACATCGGTTCCGCCGCGTGCGGCGGCATCGCCGCAAGGAATGACGGACGGCGCCCCTGGCTGCTGTCCGCGTAGAGGGTGAATTGCGACACCAGTACCAGACTTCCGCCCGCATCGGCCAGCGCCAGATTCATGCGCCCCTGCCCGTCGGCCAGGACGCGCAAATGTATCAGCTTTTTTGCCATGGGCTCAAGGAGCGAGTCGGTATCCGACGACCGGAAGCCCACCAGGGCGAGCAGCCCGCGCCCCGCCTTGACTGTGGCGACACCGTCCACCTCGACCCAGCCCTGGGCGATGCGCTGCACGAGGATCCGCATGGAGACGCCGGGGAGAGAAATGCCGGGCAGCGGAAAATCGCGGGATCAGGGCCGCAGGAACACCCGTCCTCCCTCCGGCCCCTCGACGTAGCGGAAGTCGGCTTCGCGAGCCGCGCGCAAGGCCTGTCCTACCTCGGTCTGCGCATTCCCGCCAATCATCTGCCCATACACCCGCAGCGCCGCTTCCACCCCGGGCAAGGGGAAGATCAGCTGCGCCCCGGACCCATAGCCGGAAACAACGATGCTGTCCGGGTCCGAGACGTCGAGCACAGCGCGCACGAATGCGGGGTATCCGGCCGCCTTCGCTTGGGCGAGAAAGGTGCGCGCCCGCATCAGCCCCGGGGAGGCCAGTGCCGTTCCCGGCTGCGCGGCGTCCTGAACGCCGCGGATCAAGGGCCCTTCGCCCGGCTGCGCCGGTTCCACGCGGATCACGACGTTGCCGCGATCCACGACGGCCTGCCGCCCGTCGCCCAGCAGCACCCGCAGCTCCGGCGTCCGCTCCCGCACGTCAATCCACACCGAATCGGGATAGACCCGGCGCGCGTCCGCCGCCTCCACCCGCGGATCCTGCCGCAGCCGCAGCGAGACCAGGTATGGATCGAACTCGCTCAGGCGCATGCCCGCGGTCAGCCCGGCCGTCCGCACCACCTGCGCCACGCTGAGCGTCTGCACGCCCGAGATGCGCAGGCGCCGCAGCGGCGTCCGCCACAGCTCCCGGCCCCACATCCCCAGGCCCAGCAGCAGCCAGGCGATCAATCCCAAATACATCCAGCGCAGCCACGGCTGGCGCCGGATCCGCTCCGCGACGGGAAGCGCGGCGCGAGCGGACTGCCGCGCCTGCGTGCCGGGCCGCGGCGGCGGAGGGAGCGGACGGAATCCCTTGGGCAGGTCGCGGCGCGGACGGCGCCTGAGCCAGGAGAAGCGTCCGCGCGCTGGCGGACGCCGATTGGGAAAGCGGCGGGGCTTGAAGTCCTGCATGGCGTCCCCGGTGGTGTCGTCCTTGAAACCACGGGTGCGGGAGTGCGGCGGAGCCGGCGGCGAGTGCGCTTCACGGTCGCGACAAGCCCATGCCGGGCTCGGCCCCTGGTCCCCCCAGCAATTGCACTTCCGGCTCCAGCCGGATCTGGCTTCGGTCGTAAACGGTCCGCTGAATCAAGTCAATCAGGTCCAACACCTCCGCCGCCGTGGCCCCGCCACGATTGACGATGAAATTGGCGTGTTTCTCGCTCACCTGGGCCCCGCCGCAGCGCCGGCCCTTGAGCCCTGCCTGCTCGATCAGCCGGGCGGCAAAGTCGCCCGGCGGGTTCTTGAAGACCGAGCCGCAGTTCGGATACTCGCGTGGTTGGGTATTGCGGCGGTAGGTCATGTGGCCTTCTTTGCGCGCCTCGATCTCCACGTCGGAGGCCGGCGCGAGCCGGAACTCACCCGTCAGGACGATGACGCCCTCCTGTCCGCGCAAGGGCGACCCCCGGTAGCGGAACGCGAACTCGCTCGCCGGCCGGGTCTGGGGCGCGAGTTCGCTCCGCTTCAAATCCACGTAGCGCACGGCGAGAAGGTGGGCGGCGATCTCGTCCTGGAACGCGCCGGCGTTCATGGCGATGGCGCCGCCGAGGCTGCCGGGAATGGTCACGAGAAACTCCATCCCGCCTAGCCCCAGAAGCCGCGCGCGCTCCACGAACGTGGCGTTGGCCAGGCCCGCACCGCCCCACACCGTATCCGCCCCCGCCCCGCGGCGGAACTCCTGGAAGGCGCGCCCCAGGCGCAACACCACGCCCCGTAGTCCCAGGTCGGGGACGAGCACGTTGGAGCCCTTGCCGAGCACCGTGTAGGGCACGGCCTCGCTGCGCACGCAGGCGAGCAGCCGCAGCAGGTCCGCCTCGCTCCCCACGTCTACCAACAGTTCGGCCGGACCGCCGACGCGCAGCGTGGTCAGCGGCGCCAGGGGCGCGGCGCGGGTGGCGGGCGAATCCTCGAGCTGGGCGCAGACGCGGTCCCGCCAGTCCGCGCTCATGGCGTCCCCCGCGCGGCGGGCGCGGCCCCGGCCCGGCCCAGCAGCCGCGGTCCCAGGCCGGTGATGTCCCCGGCGCCCAATGTGAGCAGCAGGCCCGGCGGCGCTTCGCCCGCCAGCAGCCGCGGCACCAGCTCCTCCCACGTCGGCACGAAGGCGGCGGCTGCATGCCCGGCCAGCCCGTCGGCGATCAGTCGGCCCGATACGCCCGGCACAGGCGCCTCCCGCGCGCCGTACACTTCCGTCACGTACACGCGCGTCGCCGGGCGCAGGGCCGCGGCGAACTGCGCGGCAAAGTGGGCGGTGCGCGAATACAGGTGCGGCTGGAACACCACGGTCACCGGCGGGCCATACACGCCCAGGAACAGCTCGAGGGTGGCGCGGATTTCCGTGGGGTGGTGGGCGTAGTCGTCGAAGATGCTCAGGCCCGCCGCCTGGCCCAGGTACTGCTGACGCCGCTCCACGCCGGCAAATCCCGCGAGCCCCTCCAGCACGGGCTCTTCCGGCAGGTCCAGCCCCAGCGTCAGGGCGAAGACGCCGGCGAGATTGAGGGCATTGTGCCGGCCCACCAGGCGGCTCGTCAGGCTCCAGCGCCGCTCGCCCTGTGCGAACTCGAGCTTCATCGCGCCCGGGCGCATCTCGCCCACGCTCACCCGCACCGTCGCCGAGGGCCGGACGCCGTAGGTGATCGTGCGGCCGGGATGGAACAGGCTGGCGGCCGCCGGATCGTCCGCGCAACTCACCAGCAGGCCCCGCACAGGGTCGAGACGCTTCACGAAGGCGCGGAAGGCGGCGTCCACGCGCTCCAGGGAGCCGTGATGGTCAAGGTGATCCGCCTCGATGTTGGTAACTAGGATGGCGCGGGGAGAAAGGTACACGAAGCTGCCGTCGCTCTCGTCGGCCTCCACCACCCACCAGGGTAGGCGGTCTGCCTGCGCTGTGTTGGCATTACTGCTGCTGGCTTGACCGCTGCTGGCTTGACTTCTGCCAGCTTCACTACTGCCTGCCTGACTTCTGCCGGCGCGCACGATGCCAGTCTGCGCGCCGCCCGCGCGCACATTGCTGCCGCCGAACTGGGGCACCTGCCCGCCGACCAGCACGGTGGGGTCCAGGCCGGCCGCGATCAGCGCGCAGCCCAGGGCGGCGGTGGTGGTGGTCTTGCCGTGCGTGCCAGCCACCGCCAGCGTGGTCGCGCGCGCTGTCAGCGCCGCCAACGCCTCCACCCGGTGCATGCGGGGCAGGCCGCGCCGCGCCACCTCGGCCCAGATGGGATGCGCGGGCAGGACGGCCGGCGTGAAGATCACGGCGTCGGCGCCATCGAGCGCCGCGGGGGGATGGCCGATCCGCACCGCGATCCCCAGGCCGCGCAGACGCTCCAGCAGCGGCCCGTCCTGCACGTCGCTGCCGGAGACCCGCAGCCCGCGCCGGTGCATTATCTCGGCGAGCGCGCTCATGCCCACGCCGCCGATCCCGAGCAGGTGATAGTGCCAGTCCGGATCGAGGCGGGGAGCGCGCTCCCGGGTGAGGGGCGGGGGAAAGCGGTTGGGCGGTCCGGCGTCGGGGGACATGAGCGGCGGGCAGCGAAACGGGCAGGCTGGCGTGGCGATCGGGCCAGCGCGCAGGAGGATCGGTTTCCCGACGATAGCGCATCTCGGCGCGCGAGTCCTCAACCCGGCGCCGGCGCGCCGACCCGAATCATCGTGCGGAAAGGGTGAAGGGCGAGAGCACCCGGCCCGGCCCTGGCGCATGACGATCCCGCGGGGTCACCCGCCGATCTGATACATCTCGATCTTGCGGGAGCCGAGCTGATTGAGGAAGTCGCGCTCTTCCGAATAGCGGTCGGAGCGGCGACGCCAGGCGGCGACGATATGCTGGAGCAGCTCCTCGTCGCTGGCCCCGGCGCGCATGGGGTCGCGCAGGCTCGCGCCGCTGGTGGCGAACAGGCAGGTGATGAGCTGGCCGTCCGTGGACAGCCGCGCCCGGGAGCACTCGCCGCAGAAGGGCTGCGTGATGGAGGAGATGACGCCGATCTCGCCCGTTCCGTCGGCGAAGCGGTAGCGCTCTGCCACCTCGCCCCGGTAGTTCGGCTCGGCGGGAACGAGGGGGAATTCCGCGTGGATGCGCGCCACCACCTCCTTCGACGGCACGACATGCTCCCGCCGCCACTGGTTGCGGTTGCCCACGTCCATGTACTCGATGAAGCGGACGATCACGCCCATCGGCTTGAAGTGGCGCACCAGGTCCACGATCTGATGATCGTTTTCCCCGCGCTTGACGACGCAGTTGGTCTTGAGCGGGGTCAGCCCGGCGGCGAGGGCGGCGTCGATGCCCTTGAGCACGGGAGCCACGCTATAGCCGCGTCCGCTCATCTTGCCGAACGTGGCGTCGTCGAGCGTGTCCACGCTTACGGTGATGCGGTGGAGCCCGGCGCGCTTGAGGTTTTGGGCCATGTCCGCGAGCAGCCAGCCGTTGGTCGTCAGCGTCAGGTCGCGCACCCCCTCCAACGCGGCGAGCCTGCCGATCAGCTCCGGCAGATCCTTGCGCAGCAGCGGCTCTCCCCCCGTCAGCCGGATCTTGTCCACCCCGCAGCGGATGAACAGTCGCGCCAGCCGCTCGATCTCGGCCGTGCTCAGCACTTCGCTCTTCGGGAGGAAAGCGTAGTCCTCCCCGTAGGTCTCGCTCGGCATGCAGTACGGACAGCGGAAATTGCACTTGTCCGTAACCGAAATGCGCAGATCGCGCACGGGCCGGTGAAACTGGTCGCGCACCAACGAAGTCATCTTCCCCCGGGGTTGCATGTCTGTCGGTACGACTATCCGCAATACGTGCGCACTGACTGCCATGCGCCTGCGGGAAGGCCGCACCCGCCCTGATTGGGGCAGGGGCTCCGCCCGCACATCTCGGGCGCAGCAGCGAGCGAATTCAAGCCGGGAATTGGACCAGCAGGGAACCCGGCGCCGGGCGCATGCCCGGACGCCTGATCCGCTCCTTTCCAATGCCGGGAGGCTGGAGCGTTTCCGCCGCAGCCCTATCGTTCCTGGCTCCATTGCACACCGGCAGACCGCCCGCCGCTGGCGGTACGGCCACCCTGGGTGCCTGAGGAACCGGGAATCGGAGCGTGAACCAGCCCGCAGGCTGATCCTTTGTCGAAAAAGGCTACGCCCGCGTCCAACAGATGGCAAGGCGCCGCGCGAGTCGCCATTTTCCCGCTTACACATCACCCGCGACCCGAGCGCAGTGGGCCCGCAGGTCGGGCACAGGCGCCACCAGGACCGGCGGCCACCTTGGCGGACGAGCCAGGACATGCCAATGTCCGCTAATCGTGTACGTTCTAATACGTGTCGGGGAAGGAGCGCGTGCCGGGAATGAGGCCGGCATCGCGTGACGATTTCCCGGCCCGCGGCCCAGACCGAAAGCGCGAGCCATATCGAGAGAATCCATTCACCGTCGCCATTGCAAGGAAATCGGCATGTCAGCAGCCTATCGCCCGATTCGCTCCATTCTCGTCGCCCTGGCCATTTTGGCCCTGGGACTGGGGTGGGTGACTCCCGCGGGCTGGGTGCATGCGGAAGCGGAGCGCCCGTCAAGCGCCAAGGATGGCAATCTCCCGCCCGCGAAACCCACGCCCCGTTCCGACGCCAAGATCGTTTCCACGCAGTCCGCCAAGTCCGCCGCGCAGACCCATGAGCCTCAGGCCGGTCCCGGCAGCGCGCCCCATTGGGACTATCGGGGCGAGAATGGGCCGTCCGCGTGGGGGAGCCTCGCGCCGGAGTTCGCCCTGTGCAGCGCGGGGCAGAACCAGTCGCCGATTGACGTGCGCCGCGTCTATACCGGCAACGAGCCGCACCTCCAGTTCAGCTACCGGCCTTCCAAGCTGCGGATCGTCAACAACGGGCACACGATCCAGGTCAACTATGACCCGGGCAGCTTCCTCAAGATCGACAATCGCGCGTATGAGCTCGTCCAGTTCCACTTTCACCTCCCCAGCGAGCACACGGTCAAGGGGCAGCCCTTCGACATGGAGATGCACCTCGTCCATAGGAGCGCCGAGGGCGCCTTGGCAGTGGTGGGTGTGCTCATGCAGCGCGGGTCGGTCAGCGAGGGGCTGCAGGAGGTGTGGGAGCACCTGCCGGGCATGGCCGGCGAGGAGCGCAGCTACCAGACAGTGATGGTCAACGCTGCGGACTTGTTGCCGCAGAATCCATCGTACTACCTGTACAGCGGCTCCCTGACGACGCCTCCGTGCTCGGAGGGCGTGCGCTGGCAGGTGCTGGCGACGCCGATCGAGATCAGCGAGGCCCAGTACGTCACATTCAAGCGGCTGTTCACGCTCAATGCGCGCCCCGTGCAGCCTGTGCGCGAGCGCTTCGTGATCCAGGTGACGAGCGGGCGCTAGCCTGCGCGCGGGCCGGACGGGCACTCCAGCGCCGGCCCCCGCAGGGAGAGCTGCAAGTCCTATCCGTGCACCTCGCACTCCGACCGTCTCCTCCCTTAGCTTGCGCATGTCTCCGGCGCGCCCGGAGCTTTGCTCTTGCGCATGTCCCGAGCGGCCCCTGGACCTCTCGGCACGGCTTATCGTTCGTTCGTAATATCAAATATGTAGGGTTGTTTTTTGAGGAACGAACCCACCGTCCTGCAACGCATCTTCCCCGACACCCAAGTGGCGGCGCGGAGTCAACCGGCTTGCGCCGACCCGGCCCAGCACGGGCGCCTGGCCACGCCCGGGGAGCGGCAACACGCGGCTGCCGTCGCACCGATTCCCGCGTCTCCCGCCCGCGCAGCGCCCGGTCGAGCCCGCCTGCGAATCCGCCGCCCAAGGAATAGAACGGTCCGCGTGCTTGTATACGCTGACAGTGGGCCTTGGCTCGCCCGGAGCTGCGTGCCGATGTCACTCTACTATCTGGACTACCGGGGGATGGGAATATGCGTCGTTCCGGCATCTGGCTGGGACTGGCAGCTTGGCTGCTTGCGGCCGCGCTGATGGGCTGCCAGGGGAGCAGCAGCAGCGGCTCCGGCACCACCACTCCTGCCGCCAGCCCCGCTCCGGCCTCGGCGGGACCCTACACGCTGACCTTCACGGGCAGCGGATTCACCCCGCATGTCGGTCAAACCTTCAAGGTCGCCCTGGTGCGGGTATCCGATGGCGCAGTCATTGCGACCCAGAGCACCGTCATTCCCGCAGCAGCAGGCTTCAGCTTCACTTTTACCGGACAGCTGGCGGCGGGCACGGCCTACTATGTGGACTACTACGCCGATGTGGACGCGAATACCTACTGCGACGCGGCGACCGATCACGTCTGGCGCGACGCGTCCATCACGGCGCCCACTGCCGACGTCACGCTGGCGGTGACCCACAACACGAACTTCACGCCCGCCGCGTGCGCAAACCTGGGGCCGCCCCCGGCAGCGACCCCTACTCCGACGCCGCCGTCCACGGGACCCTATACGTTGTCATTCTCAGGCACCAATTTCACGCCGCACCCCGGCCAAACCTTGAAGGCTGCGCTGGTGCGCAGCGATGGCGTGGTGGCAGGCACCAAGTCCACAACCGTATCGAGCGACGGTTATGGCACCTTCAGTGTCACCTTCGCGGGCCTGCTGGTCTCCGGCGCAAGCTACTTCTTGGACTACTACGTAGACTATAATTCGAATGGCGTCTGCGACCTTTACCCCACGGATCATGTCTGGCGCAATTCGTCCGTGACGGCAGTTGCCGGCGCCGTGAACCTGTCCGTCGACCATAACGCGACCCAAAATACTGCTTCCAACGCTTGCGCCAACCTCTAGACCCGATCCGCGCGCCATCGCGCTTGCCGCGCCGCTGTGCGTCCGGTCGTGCCACGCTGCTGGGGGCGCTGCTGCTCGTCTGCACGGCCCGCGCGGCGCAGGCGGTCACGTTCGTTGAGCAGATCGAGCGGCTGCAGGCGGTATATGCGGCGCTGCTCGACTATCGCTCCGGCGCGCCGCCCGGGGGCTCTCCCGCGGGAGCTTTTGCGCTCGGCCTCGAAGTGGTCCCCGTTCCCCCGATCGACACCCGTGTCGGAATCAAGTCCGAACCGGTCCATCCGCCCTCGGCATTCGCGCGCCTGCGCGCCGATTGGAGCCTTGCCGCGGGATGGAGCCTGGGGGCCGTGTGGCTACCACCGGTCCCGATCCAGGGGTACCAGGCCAGCCTGCGCGGGGCCCAGCTCGAGTACGGGCTAACGCAGGGCGCCTTCCGGGCCAGCGCGCGGGCGTTCTACCTGGAGGGCAGCGTGAGCGGGCCCATCTCCGACCCCGCCAGCTCCGACACGTTCCAGCTCGCCAACCAGGGCGGGGACGTGCGGGCCGGTTGGGGCGGGCCGGCCTGGGTGCTGTACGCGGGAGCAGGCGCCGGCAGCACCCACACCCGCCTCGAGGTGGCCTCCGACGGATCGGTCTCCGCCTTTACCCGGCCCTACGCCTACGGCTTCGGCGGAATCAGCCGCACCCTGGGTTCCTGGCGGTTCACGCTCGAGCAGCACCAGACGGAAACGTACCTGAGCCACCTCGTCTTCACGGTGCTGCATGCGTTCTGAACCCGGATTCCCGTGCCGAGCGCGCCCGCGGGCGTGGCTGCCGCTCCTGCTCGCTGCCGTGGCGGCGCTGGTGGGCTGCGTCCAGGCCGACACGCTGGGCAATGAGCCCCCCGACACGGTGCAAATCGTGGGCGCGCCCTCCTGGGACAACGGCATCTCCGCGCTGCTGGGGCTGAAATGCGTCGTCTGCCACAATCAGCCGCGCCCGGAGATCAGCCCGCGCAACACGCCCGCCGACCTGAACCTGACCCAGCGCTTCTCCAGCGGGACCATGCGCGGCGCGGAGGACATCTTCGCCCAGGTCCTGGCAGGAAATCTGCGGCAGGACGTGCTGATCTTCCTGCGCATGCCCCCGCGGCAGGCCACGCCCCTAAGCGAGGGCGAGCGGACGGCCCTGGAGACCTGGGCCGGCTCCGTGCAGCAGCCGGACGTCGGCGGAGGCACCACCGCGGATGGGGCGGTGCTATTCACGCGAAACTGCCAGGGCTGCCATGGACCGTACGGCTTGGGCCGCCTGGGCCCGGACATTCAGGGGGCGAACAGCGCTACGATCGGCGTGGCGATCGCCACGGGCAAGACCATGCGGGGCTGGCCTACGCTGTCCTTGCTCGGGCCCGCGCAGGTGCAAGCCATCGCGAACTTCCTGGGCCAGTTTCCCTGATCGGAGCGGCGCACCGTTGCCGCGGCAAAACCTGGCTACTGCGATATCGACGCCCGGGCTGCATGAACGCCCGTTGCGCATCGATGCACGGCACGCAGGGACGCCAGTAGCGCGACGCCGCGCGTCCCGCCGGCTGCCCGCGCACGACAAACCCGGCACGGGGAACCGCTTTGGCCGGCGCCAGCCGGATGCCTGCCGATCCCTAGCCGGCCAGAAAGTCCAGGATCGTCTTCGTCCACTCGGCCGAGGCTTCGAGATTCGACAGGTGCGCGGCGTTGAGCTCCACGTACTTCGCGCCCGGAATCTGTTTCGCGACGAATTGGCCCGCTGCGGGAGGCGTCCCGGCGTCGTGCGTTCCGGCGATCACCAGCGTCGGCTTCTTGATGCGGGTGATGGACTGCTGTTGATCGTTGTCGCGCACCGCTTCGGAACAGGCGATGAAGCCCGCTGGAGCGGTGGCCAGCAACATCTGCTTGATCTTGTCGACCACCTTCGGCGATGAAGTGCGGAAGCCGGGCGTGAACCAGCGCTCCATCGTGCTGTCCGCGACGGCCGCCATGCCGTCCTTGCGCACGGTCGCGATGCGGGTGGCCCAAATCTCCGGCGTGCCGAACTTCGCGGCCGTGTTGCTCAGCACGACCTTGTTGATGCGCTCCGGAGCGTTCGTCGCAAGCCACATCCCAGCCGCGCCGCCCATGGACAGCCCGCAAAAGTGGGCGCGCTCGATCTTCAGGCCGTCGAGCAGGGCGAGGACGTCCCCCGCAAGCTGCGCGGTCGTGTAGGGGCCCGGCGTGACCGCGGATTCCCCGTGGCCGCGCTGGTCGTACCGCAGCACGCGGAAGCGCTGCGTAAACGGCTTCATCTGCGGCTCCCACATGCCCAGTGCGCATGCCAGCGAGTTCGAGAAGACCAGCACCGGAGCCTGACTCGATCCTTCCAGCTCATAGTGCAAGCGGCCGTCTTTCAATTCCAGGAATGGCATGGACGCTCCCCCTCATTCGTTGACTCGTTCAACCCGGCGCAACGGCGCCCATCCAATCACAGTTCCGCTCCCTGCGTCCATGGCCTTGCCTGCGCGCTCTGGCCGGATTCCCGTGGGCCGGATCGGCCTGCCGCGGCGCCACAGGCCGCCCTTACGCCGCCGCCCCCGCTGCGCCACGCAGTCGCGCTGAGCCCAGCGCTGCCCGTACGCCGTCCACCTGCGCGGCAAAGCCGGGACACTTAGGGCCGGCGCACCCCAATTCAAGGCGAGCGGCCCCTGTGCGGTCAAATTTGTCGCCAAATTTGTTACCGTAGTCGCTCGCGGCCGGCGTAACCCTTAGTTCGCGCCCGTAGCTCATCTGGATAGAGCGCCAGACTTCGAATCTGGAGGCGGCAGGTTCGAGCCCTGCCGGGCGCGCTCTGCGCACCGCAGCGAGGGGCCGGCGCTGCGCATCGAGACGCCGGCGCAAGGCCGGCGGGAGGACACGCGGCGGTGGCGAGTGTGAAGCCGGGCCTGACCAAGGCGTGGCGTTCGCGCGCGGATGATTTCAGGCCATGCGAGAGGCGCGACCCGGGCGCGGCCTATCCCAAAGCCAGGCGAATCCATGAGCGCTCAGCCCATCTACCGGTAGTATGACCGTGCGGCCCTTGACGCCCAGTACAATGCCCGCGCCCGCGTACCCAACCACGAGGAGCACAGCGCCCGCTGGAAGCGGGAGAGCGAGGCCGCCCGGCGCGAGCTGCGCTGCCGGCTCGACCTGGCCTACGGACCCACGCCCTCCGAGCGCGTGGACGTGTTCATGGCCGACGCGCCGGAAGCGCCCGCCCTGCTGTGGATCCATGGCGGCTATTGGATGTCCCGGGACAAGGCCGACTTCAGCTTCGTGGCGCGGCCATTCGTGCAGGCCGGCGTCACGGTCGCGCTGGTCAATTACGCCCTCGCCCCCAGCGTGGACCTGGACGAGATCGTGCGCCAGAACCGTGCCGCCGCGGCGTGGCTATGGCACAACGCCGCCACGCTCGGCGTGAGCCGCGAGCGGCTTCACGTGAGCGGCCATTCGGCTGGCGGACACCTCACGGCGATACTGCTCACGACGGATTGGCCCGCCTTCGACAAAGGACTCCCGTCCCGCGTACTGCGCGGCGGGGCGGCCTTGAGCGGCATCTACGACCTGGAGCCCATCCGGCTGAGCTACTTGAACGATGCGGTGCACCTGGATGCAGCCCAGGCGCGGCGCCTGAGTCCGCTGCTCCACCTGCCGCAGGCTGCACCGCCCCTGCTCGCTGCAGTGGGCGGCATCGAGAGCGAGGAATTCCTGCGGCAGAACGCGGCCATCGCAGCCGCGTGGCGAGCCAAAGGCTGGCCGACGCAGGAGATCGTCAGCCCGGGCAAGGATCATTTCACGGTGCTGGGCCAGTTGGTGGAGCCCGCCAATCCCCTCACCGCGGCGATGCTGAAGCTGATGCAATAGTGAGCCGGGAGCGGCGGCGAGGGCGGCGGCGCGATTCCAGGCGGGGGACGGGGCTTGCTGCCTCGATCAGCCGCAGATACTCGCCCGGCCTGCCCCGATAATCCGCCCTGAAGACATAGTGCCCTTTGTCCGTCCGCCTCCCTGCCAATCGGGACCACGGGCGGGCGGAATTCAGCCCCGAATTCACGGCAAAACGTGCCGACAGGCGCGTTCTTGGGACGATCCCCGAGGACGGGGGCGTGGTTCCGGGCGAAACGGAAGCGGGAGCGCGTGTGTCACGCGAAAGCGCCGCAGCGCGGGATGGATGTGGCATTGGAGGGATGGGGTAGCCCGCTGGCGGCATATCCGCGCGGAATCTGGGGGGCGAGCAAAGAAAATGAGGCGCAGGCCTGATGCGGGACCCGCTCGCACTCGGATCGCAATTTCCATATTGGGAATTGCGCGATGGGCCTTGAGAACCGCGGAATTGATGCGCGTCAAGTCATTTCGCCATAGATTCGCGCTACACAGGGCAAGGGGATCCGATGCCAGCAGTATCGGCGCTCAATTCGGGAAATATCGGATTGATCTTGGCGCATCGCAGTGCCGGTTGGTCGGGGCATGCGATCGCGCAAGGGCACTGCGACGCAAGGCCCCTGCGCCGAGGCAGCGCGCAGTGGCACATCCAGGCAAGGGGGACTCCATGGCCCATTCCGACTTTTCTTTGGACGATAGGTATACGCGGCTGGAAGGGCGCATCGCCCTCAATGGCATCCAGGCGCTGGTGCGCGTTCCCATCGACCAGGCGCGCCGCGACCGCAAGGCCGGGCTGCGCATCGGCACCTACGTGACGGGATACCAGGGCTCTCCCCTGGGCGAGGTGGACAAGCAGATGCGGCAGGCGCAGGCGATTCTGGAGGCGCACGACGTCGTGTTCGAGCCGGGCATCAACGAGGACATGGCCGCCACGGCCATCTATGGCAGCCAGTTCCTGGACCTGTTCCCGCACTCGCGTTACGATGGCGTGCTGGGCCTCTGGTACGGCAAGGCGCCGGGCCTGGACCGCTCGGGCGACATCCTGCGCCATGCGCAATTCGTGGGCACCAGCACCCACGGCGCGTCCCTGCTGGTCACCGGCGACGACCCTGCGTGCAAAAGCACCACGCTGCCCTCGGACAGCACGGTGGCCCTGTACGATCTGGTCTACCCGACGCTCTATCCCGGCAATCCCCAGGAGGTGCTGGAGTATGGTCTGCACGGCGTCGCCATGTCGCGCTATTCGGGCATGTGGACGGCGCTGAAGATCGTCACTAACGTGGCCGACGGCGGCGCAATCATCGAGGTGCATCCCGACCAGGCCGCGCCCGTCTTGCCGGACTTCGCCATTGACGGCAAGCCCTTCCGCAAGATGCAGGATCTGGCCATGATGCCTCCGCACAACCTGGACGTGGAGCGGCAGGTCTTCTACGAGCGCCTGGAAGCGGCCAAGGCCTATGCGCGCGCCAACCGCCTGAACCGCATCACGGTGCGCGGTCCCCAGGACCACATCGGGCTGGTGGCCGCCGGCAAGACTTATGACGATCTGCGCCTGGCGCTGGAGATGCTGGGCCTGCGCGACGCCGAGCTGCGTGCCGCGGGTCTGCGCGTCTACAAGCTGGGGCTGCTGTTCCCCATCGAGCCGGTGGGTCTGCGGGAATTCGCCAACGGCCTCGACGAGATCATCGTGGTGGAGGAGAAGCGCGGATTCCTGGAGCTGCAGATTTGCCACGAGCTGTACAACCTGCCTGCCCGTCCGGCGGTCTACGGCAAGTACCTGCCGCAGGGCGCGGCGCTGTTTCCCATGCACAACGAGCTGCAGCCGGACCAGATCGCCCTGCTGCTGGCGCCCGTGCTGGCCGAGCGGCTGCGGCGGCCGGACCTGCGCGAGCGCGTACAGCGCCTGCAAAACATCCGGGAGCGCGACTACGGAGCGGTGGCGCAGCGCACGCCCTACTTCTGCAGCGGTTGCCCGCACAATACGTCCACGCGCCTGCCGGACGGGAGCCTGACCGGCGGGGGCATCGGCTGCCATGCCATGGCTTCCTTCATGAACCGCGGCATCACCTGGTTTCCGCACATGGGCGGCGAAGGCGTGCCCTGGCTGGGGCTGCACCGCTATACCGACACGCCCCACATGTTCCAGAACCTGGGCGACGGCACCTACTACCATTCGGGCAGCAAGGCCCTGGAGGCCTGCCTCGCCGCCAACGTCGATATCACCTACAAGATCCTCTTCAACCGCACCGTGGCCATGACGGGCGGCCAGGACGTGATTGGCGGCCAGGACGTGCTGACCCTGGCGCGGCGCCTGGAGCTGGACGGCGTGAAACGGATCGTGATCGTTCCCGAGGACATGGCCCTCTATCCCCGCCATGCCATCGGCTCCTGCATCTCGGTGCGCCCCAAGAGCGAGTACAACGATGTGATGCTGGAGCTGCGCCGGCACAAGGGCGTCACGGCGATCATCTTCGACCAGCAGTGCGCGGCGGAAAAGCGCCGGCAGCGCAAGCGTGGAACCTTAGCCACGCCCCGGCGCCGGGTCGTTATCAACGATGCCGTCTGCGAGGGCTGCGGCGACTGCGGCGTGAAGTCCAACTGTCTGTCGGTAGTGCCGGTGGACACCGCTTACGGACGCAAGACGCAGATTCACCAGTCCTCCTGCAACATGGACTACTCCTGCCTCAACGGGGATTGCCCGGCGTTCATGACGATCGAGCTGGGGGCGGACGCCCGGCCCGCCGTGCGCGCGGGCTTGGCCACGGACGTGGAGGAGGCGCTGCCCGACCCGCCGCGCATGGCCCGCTCGTCCGAGCCCTACCGGGTGCTGATGGTGGGCATCGGCGGCACCGGCGTGGTCACGGTGGATGCCCTGCTGGTCACCGCGGCCCTGATGGACGGCAAGCACGCCATCCACCTGGACCAGACGGGTCTGGCTCAGAAAGGGGGCCCCGTGGTCTCCAACCTCATCATTGCCGATGTGCCGCTGGAGCGGCCGAGCCGCATCGCCGCGGGCGAAGCCGACGCGTTGCTGGCCTTCGACCTGCTGGCCGCGGTGTCGGCGGACAACCTGAACCGCTTTCATCCCGACCGCACGCGCGCCGTGGTCAACACCTTCCGCAGCAGCACCGGCGCGGTCGTGACCGACGTGAAGACGCACATGCCCGCCGTGGAGGCGCTGCTGACGCGCCTGCACACGGTCGTGCCGCGGGAGCGCACGCTGGCCGTGGACGCGGAAGCGCTCAACCAGGCCCTGTTCGGCAACAGCCAGTCCAACAACATCTTCTTGGTGGGCGTGGCCTTTCAGGCGGGGGTCTTCCCCATCGGCGCGGCTGCCATCGAGGCGGCCATCCGTGCCAACGGCGTGGCGGTGGAGCAGAACCTGCGCGCGTTCCGCTGGGGCCGCAAGTACCAATTGGATGCGGCCGCCGTGGAGCGCGTCATCCGCGGAGATGCGCCGACGCCCGACCCCCGCGCCGAGGCGCTGGACAAGCTGCGTCGCTTCGCACCAGCCTCGGTAGAGCCTTGCGAGACCCTGCTGTCTCGTCCGGGGATCAGCGAGCGGCTTGCGGCGCTGATGTATCCGCGCGTGAGCGACCTGATGCTGTACCAGGACAACGCCTATGCAGGCGCCTTTCTGGATGCCGTGCTGCAGGTCGCGGAGGCCGAGCGCCAGCATACGCCCGGGCGCACGGCGCTCAGCGAAAGCGTGGCGCGCTGGCTGTTCAAGCTCATGGCCTACAAGGACGAGTACGAGGTGGCCCGCCTCTGGCTGCAGCACCCCACGCGCCAGCAGGCCCGCGCCGCCTACACGGGCTCGCTGCGCATGGCCTATCAGCTCCACCCGCCCCTGCTGCGGGCGCTGGGGCTCAAGCGCAAGCTGCGCCTGGGGTCATGGTTCACGCCGGCGCTGAGCCTGCTAAGCCGCATGAAGGGCTTGCGCGGCACGCCGCTGGATGTGTTCGGCTATGCGCGCATCCGCCGCGAGGAACGCGCGCTGATCGGCTGGTACCGGGAGACCGTGCAGGGTCTGCTGCCGCACCTGACCCACGAGAACCACGCCCTGGCTGTGACCATCGCCGATGGCCCGGACGACATCCGAGGCTACGAGGCCATCAAGGAGCGCAACATCGCCGAAACCAAGGCGCGCGTAGCGGAACTGCTGGCGTCGTTCCATGCGCCGACCGAGGCCCGTGCGGCGGGTTGAGGCGGGGGCGTAGACCGTCTGGTGCGGTGGACCGTGCCCGCCGAGGAGCGGGAGATGGCGATGGAATATCTCATGCGCCGCCGGCACAGCTACAAGGCCGCCTTGACGGTCCGATGGTGCGCCTAGCGAAAGATGCGCTGCCCGCGGCGGTGGAACCACGGGGAAACAAGAGCGGACAAGCGGCGGCTGTGTTGGATTCCGGCATTATATCGAGGGCGAGCGATGGGGCACGATCCCACAACCCCCAGATCCACAATCTGGTGCTCTGCCAGTTGAGCTACGCTCGCCATGACGGACAACTATAGCATGTCCCGGGCCGCTGTCCCTTGCGCGCAAGGCGCATCCGGGCCGCCGGGGCCACTCTCGTAACATGGCAGGCGCGGGTGCGCAACGACCGCAAGCGCGTCTGGAGTGGCGCCGCCTGGACCTGCGCCCATTTCCGGCCCGCCCGCCCGCGCCACGGTGGGTACCCCGATCGCCCGGCGCAGCCGGTTTGTCTCCCAGCGGGAATTCCATCCGTCACGGATTCCCTAGGCTGCGGAGCGGTCCTTCTCCGCGATCAGGAGGAACTGCTTGCCCAGCACGGGCCAGGCGAGCGGGAGCCGCAGGTACGCGCGCACGAGCAGGGGATGGCTCGGCAGCCTGCTGCGCAGGGAATAGGGCAGAAAGCGGGGAATGACGGTGCGGGGGGTATAGCCCGCCGCGTACAAGTGCTCTGCCACGGAAACGTGCGTGAGCGGCAGGACGTGGTCGGCGCAGTCGAAGTATTCCCCGGCGCAGTAGCGGAAGTTCGGTCCCATGATCGCGAGGCGTCCGGAGTCCTTGAGGGCGCGGCGCATGCGAACGAGGAACTCGTGGATCGCGTCCGGATGGGGCAGATGCTCCAGGAAATTCGAGACCAGGACGGCGTCGAAGTGGTTGCCGGGCACGTCGGCCCGGGTCGCATCCTGCACGGAGAAGCGCACCTCCTTGGCCATGTAGGCGCGCGTATCGGCCATGTCCAGCGCCCAGCGTTCCCGCGCCGGCACCGCATTGATGAACTCGCCGCGGCCGGCGGCGGGATCCAGGACGACCTGTGGCCGCCCCATCCGTTCGTACAGATACCGCGCCAGTACCTGCCACACCCGCACGCGGGAGGCCTGATCCACGTCTTTGAAGCGGTACGCGTACAAGCGCTCGTAGTCCATGTGATTCCCGGGCAGCGGTCCCTCAGGCCCTGACCCCGAGCCGAAGCGCGGGGCGCGGCCAGCACGGACCAGGGTCGCCGGTCGCCGCGGCCATTCAGCGCGGGCCCGGTCCCAACCCCAGCCGTCGGCCCGCCTCCAGCCGCAGGGCGAGAAAGTACCAGCGCAAGTAGTGCGGCAGCCAGCGGAACAGATGGAAGCGCGACGTGCCGTCGGTGCGATCGGACCATTGCGTCGGCACTTCCCCCACCTTGAATCCCAGATAGTGGGCCTTGATCGTGAGTTCCATCCCCAGCTCGAATCCCCCCTCGCTTTCGATCGGCACTGCGCGGATCACGCCGCGCGAGTACAGCTTGAAGCTGTTGGTGACGTCATGCGTGGGCAGGGAGGTCAGGTGGTACAGGCTGACGCCCGCGGCGCGGGAGAGCAGCTTCTTCACCACGGGCCCGCCCGAGTGCCGGCCGCCGCGCATGTAGCGCGAGGCGCAGACGAGGTCCACCCGCTCCTGCCGCGCCTTCGCCAGCAACGCGTTGATCACCTCGGGAGGGTCCGACAGATCCGCCATCGTCACGATCATGTAGTCTGCGTCAGCCTCCAGCAGCCCGGTCTTGATGGCATTGAGCGCGCCCCGGCCGAAGCGATTCTTGACGAGGCGAAGATCAAGTGCGAGCTCCGCCGCAACCGCGCGCGCCGCGGGCAGTGTGTCGTCCGCGTCGAAGTCGTACACGACGAGCGCCCGAAACGGCTCGGTCAACTCGGCGTGCAGGCCGCGCAGGACCTGCCGTATGTTCCTGCCCTCGTTGTAGACCGGGATGATGACGGCCAGGGATGGCATCTACATGTCGCCCGATTCGACTTCCCGGCGCACCCAGGGAATGATCTCGTCCAGGGCTTGATCGAGCGAGGTGCGGGCCTCGAATCCCAGGATCGTGCGCGCCTTCGTCACGTCCGGCACGCGCTTCTGCACGTCATAGGCGTAGGGCGCGTCGGAGACCGTGCGGAAAGGCTCGCCAGGCTTGATCTTGCGCCAGATCAGCTCGGCCAGCTCCAGCACTGTCGTGGATTGCGGCGTGGACAGGTTGAAATCCGTGTTGAGCGCCCGCGGGTGATCCAGCGTGAGCCGGATGCCCTGAGCGAGATCGCCTCCGTAGGTGTAGTGGCGCACCTGGGAGCCGTTGCCGAGGATGTGCAGCGGGGACTGTCCCTTGAGGATCTTCTGCACCAGGTCCGGCACGACGTGGGACATGGCCAGCTTGATGTTCCCGGAGAGCACGACCTTGTCCACCTTGGCCCGCTTTTCCCCGATTCCGATGCAGTTGAACGGGCGGATGATCGTATAGGGCAGGCCGTACTGCTCGTGTGCGCCCTTGGCGAAATACTCGCACGCCAGCTTCTGGAATCCATAGGTGGAAAGCGGCGGCGGGCTGGTCAACTGCTCGCCCTCCGCCGTCGGATAGTGCTGCGTACTCTCGAAGACCATCGAGGAGGACATCACCGTGATCTTCTTCAGCTTGCGGTTCTTGAAGGCCCAGATCGCCGCGTCGAATTCGGAAGCGGTAATCCGCTCGTTTTCTGCCAGCAGGTCGTAGGCCAGCTCGTGAAACAGGGAAATGCCGCCGATGATAGCCGCGTTCGCGATCAGGTGGTCGCAATCCGTCAGCAGCTCCTTCAGCTGCGGTACGTTCTTGGCGTCCTCCTTCAGGAACGTGTAGCGGGGATGATGGTCGTAGCTCTTCTCGACGTTCCCGTACTTGAACAGATTGTCAATCCCGTAAACCGTATAGCCATGATCCAGCAGTTCCTGGATCAGATACCCCGCCACGAAACCCTTGGCGCCGGTAACCAGCACCTTGCCCGGTGCGGCGGATGGCGAGAGGGCGGACTCCACTGGTCGCTTCTTGGCAGGCACGGCACTCGGCGCTCAATTGGGGGAAAGTGCTTGCGGCCGCGGGGCTCTGCGCCCCGCATGCTCGGGTGGAAAGCGCCTGGCCTCAGCGTGCGGCGCCCGGCTGGCCGGACGGCGGGAGCAGGTTCCAGACGTCGACCACCGGCTTCGTGGTGCGCAGCTCCCGATAGGCCCGGTGCGGCGCCGCCAGGATCAGCACATCGGACCGGTCGACCACTTCCTGCAGCGGAAGGATGTCCGGCCCCTTGACGAACTCGTCCGTGCAGAGCACCTGGCTGGCTTCGAAGTTCAGCAGCTTCTTGAGCTTGAATGACAGCGATGCCCGGATGTCGTCGCTCTCCCCCTTGAAAGCCATGCCCAGGATGCCCACGGTCTGGCTCTTCAGCTCCCGCTGCTGCTTGAGCCGCTCCACGACGAACTGGGGCAGTCCCTCGTTGACGAGCATGGCGGCGTGGCCCAGGAAGTACTGGTTCCCCGAAAAGGACGACAGCATCATCGTGTCCTTGAACAGGCACGGACCCGCGGCGAATCCGGCCTTGGGGAATCCTTGGGCGCGGGGATACTTGTACGTGATGGCATTATGGATGCGGTAGAAGTCGAGTCCGGCGGCCTGCGCAAGCATGTAGTACTGATTGGCCGTCGCGAACTGGATGTAGCGCCAGGAATTGGTGAAGAGCTTGGCCATTTCCGCTTCCGCCGGGTCGAGCTCCACGATGTCCGGAGTCAGGGTGCCGAACACCTGCCGCGCTGTCGCCACGGCATGTTCGTCGAAGCCGGAAACGATCTGCGGCAGGCTGCGCAATTCCTCCATGGCCATGCCTTCCGCGATTCGCTCCGGGCAGTAGCCGACATGCGCCTTGATCCCGTGGCGCTCGAGGTAGTCGCGTATTTTCGCCGACGTACCCGGATACACCGTGCTGCGCAGGATCAGCGTCTGCCCGTCCCTGAAGTAGGGACGGGACTCCTCCATGAACGTCTCGAACACCCGGTACGTCGGATTGAGGTACTCGTCGACGGGCGTCCCGATCACCACGACCAGGACGTCCGCCTCGCGCAGGGCGTTTCGCTCCGTCGTGGCGGTGAGGTTCTTTCCGATCACCCGGCGCAGCGCTTCCTCCGCGCCCCGCTCGAGGAAGGGCACCTTGCCTTGGTTGATCAGCGTCACCGCGGTGGGATTGATGTCCTGGACGACCACCTGCAACTGGTCGCTGGCTTGGGCCAGCGCAATGCCGAGGGGCAGCCCGACGTGCCCGCCGCCGCCGATTACGACTATTCGCACCCGTACCCTCCGACAGGTCCCCGAGGATGGAGAATTTCTATTGATTGGCGCGCATCATCGCATGGATCCCCAGGAAAAAGTATAGCGGCAGGCGGCCGTTTCGCGAGCGCGACAAGATGAATCGCCCCATCGCGTGTGCGCCCGTCCGCCCGAGCATGCCGGTACCCGTTCACCGCAAGTTCGCCAGGTGCCTTCGGTAAAATGACGTATTCAGAGTTCGGGCGCGCTCGATGTAGATGTCCAGTGGCGCCGGAAATAACGTCCCGCAGACCAGGGGCCGCCCCTGTTTCAGATTCTGCTGCAGGCACGCCACGCCGGACGCGAGCTGTGCCCCGTGCTCCCGATAGGGTTCCTCCGACAGGCGTTGGGAGAATCCAATCCAGCAGACGAGAAATACGAACCCCAGGTACCCGCGCCGCCAATTCCTCTCCAGGACAGCATGCCCACTGAGCACCAGGACGGGCAGAAGCAGCAAAGCCACCTCGAAATATCGCGACGCGTCCGCTTGCGCGGCCCCGAACCCGGCCCTGGCCGTAGAGATGCTCGTTAGGGCCGCCAGGCACGCGGCCGCCATTCCGATCCGGCGCCAGGTCCCGGCCAGGGGATGCACGCGCTGCTTCCACCAATCGGCCACCAGGACGATCGCCAATCCCACCAGAATCCCCGCTCCCGTCCAGGCTGAGGCGGGACTGCTCCCGATCGCCAGCGAAACCTGGCTGAAGAAATGCGACCAGAAGAGTCTGTGCGTTGGAAGCTCCAAGGGGAGATGGCCGGGAGGCTCCCGCCATCCGACCAGCCACAGGGCTGCACCCGCTGCGACCACGGCCACGGGCAAGGCCAGCTCCCGCCATTCCCGCCCGCGGGGGTGGCCGGCGCGCTCCCGGGCAAGCTTGAATCCCGCGTATACCGCGATCAGCGCCAGACTCGCCGGGATGCCGCTGGCCAACGAAAATATGGACGCGACGAGGCAGAACGCGCCCGCCAGGATGGCCGCCACGCGCTGCTTTTCGTCGAACAGGAGCAGCACCGCCAGCAGCAGGAAAACGACGAAGAATCTCCACGCAATCTGGAAGCCCCACACATCGTTGTCGACGCCCGCATAGGTAAAGAAGAACATCAGGAACGGCACGAACGCCCAATGCGCACCGCTCGAATCCCGCCGGGCGATGGCGAAGATCAACGCCGGTATGACGAGAAAGGCCGCATAATTCACCCACAGCCCCGTGATCAGGTTCCAACCGTCCATTCGGAAGAGAAGCCAGACGACGAATTTCGAGATCACGATGCGATGCTCGTTGTGAAGCCTCCACAACCATGACCCTCTCAAGACTTTGTCCAAGCCTGTCAGCAGACTCCACTCGTCCCAGTAGGGGATGTCGACCGCGTACTTGCCGATCAGATAGCCCCGCGCTGCGGCCAGCAGCAGCGCGATCAGCGCGGTTCCTGGCAGGACTACGTAGACCCACAGTCCACGCAGCATCCGCTCGATGTCACCGAGGTTCCGCTGGGTGGGTGCTTTCAATCTGGCTCTGTCCGGTTGATGCCGAATGGCGGGGTGTCGAGCGGGCCGAACGGCCCGCCCCGATTCCCGGCCATGCGTAGCATGGGTTTCCGGGAGGAATCCACAGGCTCTTTGGTCCGGCGACCCCCCAGTCGGCAGGCGCTCGGAAAACGGCTGTGCAGTCGCGCGCGGCCGGTTGACGCGCCGTCCGATGCGCGGAACCGGGCGAGCGGGACCGCATGTGCGGATCGCCGCCGCCGCTCGCGATTCGACCCGCACATGGCGCAGCGCGCGGTCTTGCTGTACCTTGGCCGCGCCTGGCTGGAGGCGACATCGGCGCAAGTTCCCGGTTCGCCGTGCCAGTTACCGCTCCCCGACCCCCGACCTCCCCCGGTAACGACCCCATGAGCCGTTCCGCCGCCGTCGCCGCCGCCCGCGCCTACTTCGACCGGGGCGAGTTCAGCCACGACCTTGCGCGTCGCGTGGCCTATCGCACCGAAAGCCAAGAGCAGGGGCGGCAGCCCCAATTGCTGAGCTACCTCACCGGGGAGATCCAGCCGCTGCTGGTGGGAATGGGATTCACGTGCACCCTGCTCGACAATCCCAAGCCGGGCGGGGGGCCGTTCCTCTATGCGGAGCGCATCGAAGCTCCGGATGCCATGACGGTGCTGAGCTACGGACACGGCGACGTGATCCGCGGGCTCGACGACCAATGGCGCGCCGGGCTCTCGCCCTGGACCCTCAAGCAGGAAGGCGACCGGCTCTACGGACGCGGAACCGCCGACAACAAGGGACAGCATTCGATCAACCTGGCCGCGCTGGACTGCGTATTGAAGACGCGCGGCCGGCTTGGCTTCAACGTCAAACTCATCCTCGAAACCGGGGAAGAAGTCGGATCGCCGGGCCTGGCTGAGCTTTGCGAGCGGGAGAAGGTGCGACTCAAGGCCGATGTGCTGATCGCGTCCGACGGACCGCGGGTTTCACCGGGGCGGCCCACGGTGTTCCTCGGCTCCCGCGGCGCCCTCAACTTCGACCTGACCGTGGAGCTGCGCGCGGGGGGTCATCACTCGGGCAACTGGGGCGGGCTGCTGGCGAATCCGGCCATCATCCTCGCCCACGCCTTGGCTACGCTCACCGGTCCCAGCGGCGACATCCGCCTGCCCGAGTGGCGCCCGAAGGAAATCCCGCCCTCCGTGCGGCGCGCCCTGCGCGACTTGACCGTGGACGGTGGCGAGGACGCTCCCGAAATGGACCCCGGCTGGGGCGAGCCCGGGCTCAGCGCGCCTGAGAAGGTGTACGGATTCAACAGCTTCGAGATCCTCGCCCTCCATGCGGGCAATCCGGAAAACCCCGTCAACGCCATTCCGCCGCGTGCCTCGGCCCACTGCCAGATTCGCTTCACGACGGACACCGATCCGGAGACCTTCCTCCCCGCGCTCGAGCGGCATCTGGCCAAGCGCGGATTCGCTCAGGTGCAGGTGCGGCGTTCCGCCAAGGGCTTCCTCCGGGCGAGCCGCACCAATCCGGACCATCCTTGGGTGCAGTGGGCGGTGGATTCCCTCACTCGCACCACCGATAAGAAGCCGGCGGTGCTGCCGAACGTGGGCGGATCGCTCCCGAACGACATCTTCACCGACGGGCTCGGCCTGCCGACCCTGTGGATCCCGCACTCCTACGCCTCGTGTTCCCAGCATGCGCCCAATGAACACCTGCTCGGTTCGCTGGCGCGGGAAGGGCTGGAAATGATGGCCGGACTGTTCTGGGACTTGGGGGAGCGGCCGCCCGAGCGCCAGGCCTGACCCGCGCGTGGAAATCGGTCGACTCCCGCGGATCGGAGGAGCGGACGGTGCCGGCCCGCGGTCCGTGGCACGGAAGATCCGATGGTCGGGGGGAGGAAGCAATGGCAAGCCGCGCGATGTGTCTGGACCACGTGGTACTGGAAGTCCGAAACGCCGAAATCTCGGTGGAGTTCTATCGCGCGCTGCTCGGCCTGAAGCCCGTGCGCCTGAACGAGTTTCGTCGCGGCACGGCGCGCTTTCCCTCCAGCCGCATCGCGGGAGACACGGTCATTGACCTGTTCCCGCGCGCCATGTGGAGCGACAAGAAGCGGGCGCGCAATCCCAACCACATCTGCCTGGCCACCACGCGCCGGCGGGCACTGACCATCCGCAGGCGCCTCGCGCGGGCCGGCATCGGCATCGAGCGCGAGTCGAAGCGCAACTTCGGGGCGCGGGGCTGGGGCGTGTCCTACTACTTCCGCGATCCCGACCGAGTCACCGTGGAAGTGCGCTTCTACGCGGCACAGTTCTGAAGGGGGCACCGTCCAGACGCCACGCGATTCTGACTCCGCGCAGTCCTGGCGCCTGACGGTGTTGATGTGGCGGATCGCGGACTCGCGGGCCCGGTTCAACGGCCTACGAATACGGGCTTCCGCTTCTCGCCGAACGCCCGCACGCCCTCCTTGTAGTCGTGGCTCTCGACCGAGGCGCGCACGAGCTCGTTCAGCTCTTCTGTGCGGGCGGCCGCGTCGCCCGCGGCCAGCGCATTGAGGATCGTTTTGTGCCCGGCAATGGAGAGGGGCGCGCCCTCGGCCAAGAGCTCGGCAAGCGCAAGGGCCGCCTGGAGCACCGGGCCCTCCACGATCCGATCCACCAGCCCCATCCGCTCGGCCTCCGGAGCGGCGACCGGATCGCCCAGGTAGAGGATGTGCTTCGCGTTGGACAGGCCCACAAGATTGAACAGCAGCCGGCACTCCGGCATGCCGTACACCACGCCCAGCTTGGACGCGGGAATGGCGAAACGGGCGGCGGGATCGGCCACGCGGAAATCGCACGCCATCGCCAGCGCGCAGCCTCCGCCCATGCAGTTTCCGGAGACCGCGGCGATGACCGGCTTCGGAAACGCACGCACGGCCTCCACCGCCGCGCGGTAGTGGTCTTCATAGGCCAGGCCTGCCGCGCTGCCGATCCGGTTGCGCGAAAACTCGGAGATGTCGGCGCCGGCGGAGAAGTTCCCCCCGCTGCCCGTCAGCACGACCGACTTCACGCTGCCTTGGTCGTGCAGGTCTGCGAAGATCGCCTTCAGCGCGATCCACATGTCGAGCTTGATGGCATTGACGTGCTTCGGGCGATTCAGCGTCACGATCCCCACCGAATCCGCCTCGACGGACACCAGGATTTCGGGTGCACCAGGATTCACGGATACTCTTGCGCGGTTGGAGGTTGATGCCCGGCGGGGGCGGACCGGCGGCGGTTCAGCGCCGCAGCAGCCAGAAAACCAGGCTGACGACGACGGAGACGAGAATGCTCGTCGTCAGCGGAAAGTAGAACGAGAAATGCTCGCGCTCGATGCGGAAATCCCCCGGCAGTCGCCCCAACCATGGGATCTTGCCCGCCAGGACGATCACCGCCCCGATGACCGCGAGCGCAATGCCCGCCACGATCAGCAGCTTTCCCAGACCGTCCGGCACGGCAGTCACGCTCCGAGGGATGTAGGCTTGCGCACGATGTTCGGATCGTCGTGCTCAGGCAACCGCTGCTCAGGCCGGAGTGCCCAGGAAATCGGTGCTCAGGCAAGAGTCCTAAGGCGACCTGTGCTCAGGCGACCTTGCGTTCCCAGCGCGCAACGTCCACGCGGGTATCGTTGAAGCACGCCCCGCCGCTCAGGTCGGCCTTGTGCGTCGGGACGAGTGCGGAGACGGTCTGCCCATTGTCGCTGGTGCGCAGCCACGCCCCTTTCGGGGAGCAAACCACGCCGGGACGCACCGCGTCGGTGATGCGCAAGGGAAGATGCACCTCGCCCAGCTCGTTCCACATCCGTACCCAGTCCCCGCTCCGCACACCGCGGTCGGCCGCGTCCGCCGGATGCATGTCCAGCCAGGTCGTGTCGCTCGCCGCAAGACCGCCGAACGTCGAGGTCGTGCGCTGATCCGAGGACGGCGAGACGAGCGTGAGCGGATAGGTGTCCCGCACGGGCACGTAGTCCGGCAAGGGCAGGCCGTACTTCCCCTCCAGATAGCTCGAACGCAGCTCCACCTTTCCGCTCGGCGTCTTCGGGAACACGGTCTTGAACAGCACGGCGTCCTGCCCGTCGAACTCCATCGGCAGCGCCTCGTCCAGCGGCAGCCGGCTCGGGCGGCGGCCCTTCAGGCGCGGATCGTCCAGGGCCAGCGCGTCGTCCATGAGCTGCTCGTCGCTTGCGGAAAACTCGGGCCCAGCGAACCCGAAGCGGCGCGCCAGACGGCGGAAGATCTCCGTGTTGGGCAGGGCCTGGCCGACCGGGGCAATGGCGGGGGCACTCCGTTGCAGGTAGTGGGTCCCGTACGAGGTAAACACGTCCCCGTGCTCGAAGTCCGACGCGGCCGGGAGCACGACGTCCGCATAGGCGACCGTATCCGTGCGGCTTATCTCGCATACCACCGTGAACAGGTCCTCGCGCTGCAGGCCCCGGCGCAGCGTGTTCTGATCCGGATGGACGATGAGGGGATTGTGGTTGTAGATGAACAGTCCCCCGATGGGCGGAGCGAGCCGCGGGTCCAGCAGGTGTTTGCCGATGTCCACGATGTTCAGCACGCGGGTGCCGGGGGGGATGAGGTGTTCCGCGTGCAGTCGCGCGGTCGTCTTGGGAAACGCGAACCCGGCGCCGTTCATCACCCCGCCCCCCGCGACGCCGAACTTGCCCGCCAGCGCCGGCAGGGCAAAGATCGCCCGCATTCCGGCTCCGCCGTTGCGGTTGCGCTCCAGGCCATTGCCGCAGCTGATCGCGGCGGGATGGGCGTCCTTGTACCATTGCGCAAGCGTACGGATTTCGCCCGCGGAAACTCCGCACAGCCCGGCGGCCTCGTCCAGGGTTCGCGCGCGAGCCCGCGCCAGGAACTCCTCGCCGCCCGCCACGTGCGCGGCGATGAAACCGTGGTCCAGGCCCCCGTTGCGCTCGAGTTCCGCCGCCAGCGCGAAGGCGAGCACGACGTCGGTGCCGGGCCTGACGGGCAAGTGCAGGTCCGCCTGCTCGGCGACCTTGGTGCGCCGCGGATCCACCACGACGATGCGGGCGCCGTGCTTGCGCGCCTCATTGAACAGGGGCATCAGGTGCAGCCCGGATACGGAAACGTTGAATCCCCAGGCGATAATGAGCTTCGAGAGCGCCAGGGTGTCGGGGCGCAACGCCGGCACGGGCCCGAACGTGCCGGTGTAGGCCTCGTTGCGCACGCCCCCGCAAAGCGCCGCCCGGTTCAGCCGGGACGCCCCCAGGCGGTGGAAGAAGCGCATGTCCATCGAACCCATCGCGAGTTGGCCATGGGGCCCCGCGTAGTTGAGGGGCGCGATGGCCTGCGGCCCGTGCCGCTCCACAACGGCCGTGAAGGCCGCATGGATCCGCTCCAGCGCCTCGTCCCAGGAGACCTCCGCAAACCGGCCTTCTCCCTTCGCCCCGATCCGCCTGAGGGGGGCGGTCAGCCGGCCTGGACCGTGGAGAAGCTCGGGGTAGCGCGTCACCTTGTTGCAGATCACCCCGCGCGTGAACGGATTGGCCTGCGATCCCCGCACGCGCGTGATGCGCCCCTCCGCAACCGTGACCGTGAGGCTGCACGTGTCGGGGCAGTCCAAGGGACAAATCGCTGGCTTTTCGATCGTCTGGGCCAAGTGGAAATCTCCTTCCGGCGATCCGGCGGCGGGCCGCGCTTGTGCGCCGGCCCGCGGTCGTGGAATCCTGGCGACCCAATCCGCGGCAGAGCGGCATGGAGGCCGATCTCCCGTCAGACTAGCGATCCTCGGCGGGCGCCGTCAAACTCAAGCGCGAGCCCGCCGCCTGCGCGAAAGGGACACCGCATGGAAGCCTATCTGGTCGCCTTGCACGTCATCGCTGTATCTCTCGTGATCGGGACGCTCTTCCTGCAGTCCTTGGTCGTCGTGATGGCGCTGCGCCTGAAGACCGAAGAACAGCGGGAGGGCGTCCGGATCGTGCAGCGCCGCGTCCACATGTTCATCTACGCCCCGATCCTGCTGGTTGCGCTCGCGAGCGGCCTGTGGCTGGCCCTGTCGGGCAATGCGTTCGCGCAGGGCAAGTGGCTGCACTGGAAGCTGGTCGGGGTGGTCGTCCTGATCGGGCTGGGCCTGCTGACATGGCGCGGCATACGGGCGCGCCAGCCGATCAAGCCGTTGGCCATGTTGGTGCATATTTGCATCTTTCTCGTGTCGTTCTGGATCGTCTATCTGGCGACGGCCCGGCCCTTCTGACGGAAAGGGGCATACCCGATGCGCTGTTTCATCGGCTTCGAGCTCGTGGACACGTGCCTGGAGCGGCTCCGTCAGCGCGTGGAGCCGTTCTGCGGGATCCTGCAGAAAGAGCTCGGCTGGCAGGTGCGGCTGATCGCGCCGGGCAACTGGCACATGACCTGCCTGTTCTTCCAGGACCTGACGGAGGCGGAGCGCGCGGAGGTGTGGCTGGAGGTGCAGCGCAACGTGAGCTCGGGAGCCTGGAGCGAGCTGATGTTCCCTTGGGGCGGTCTCGCACTGTGGCCCGCGCCCAGACGCCCGAACCTGATCTGCCTGGAGGCGCCGCCCTACCCCGAGGCCGAGCGCTGGCCCCTGGCCTCCAAGCTGGACGTCCTTCCCTTCGCGAAGGCCGACGCGACGAATCTCGCGGAATTCCGGCCCCACATCACGCTCATGCGCTTCCGCGGCGTGGCGGTGCGCCGCTACGGACAAGAATGGGCGCAGATCGCCCGCGACATTCCGCAGGTGCCGCCCTCGGCGATCCGCTTCGACCGGGTGTCCCTGTTCCTCAGCGACGTCAAGCCGGAGCGGCCGATCTACACGCGGGAGTACACCGCACGTCTGCGGTAACTACGACCGCAGTGATCACGCCCGCAATGAACACGCCCAAAACGGATCCGCTCTCCCGGGTGAGGATCAGGGGGTCCGCCACTCCCGACAGCGCCGCCAGGCCGTCTCCAGGCGCGTGCGACGGGCGTCCAGCGCGGCGGCGAGCGGGTCCAGCTCCTGCGCCAGCGCGGCAGCCTGCGCACGGACGCGATCGGGCGCCGGCGATCCGGTGTGCCGCCGCAGCGCCACCAGGCGCGCCGGATCGGCCAGGTCGGCCAGAGCGCGCTGCGCCACCTCCGGCGGATGCCCGGCTTCCTGCAAGGCGCGGCGGGCCGCCTCGGGCTGAATCCGGCCCGCGTCTCCCGACAGGCGCACCGCCGTCGCCGCTACGTCGTAAGCCGCGCGGAAGGGCACGTCCAGCTCGCGGGCGAGGGCGTCGGCAAAGTCCGTCGCATCGAGGTAGCCGCGCTCCAGCGCCTTGCGCATGGCGTCCCGGTTCACCGCCAGCCCCGCCAGCGCGCCCCGCATCACCAGCGGCGCGGGCTGGCATTCCCGCACCACGTCCAGGATCGCGAACTTGGTGAGCTGCGAATCCCGGTTGTAGCCGCTCATCCAGCCCTTCGGCTGGGCGAGCAGGCCGGCCACCATGCCCCCCAGCCAGGCGCACTTGCCGCGGATCACCTCGGCGAAGTCCGGATTGCGCTTCTGCGGCATGATGGACGAGCCGGTCACGTACGCGTCCGCCAGCCGCACCAGCCCCCAGTACGGATGGCTGAGCAGGATCAGGTCCTGCGCCATCACGGCGAGGTGGTTCATGGCTAGCGCATAGACCTGGGCGGCCTGGGCCTCGTGCTCCCAGCGGCTGGAGATGCTGTCGAGCGTGTTGCCGTCCACCCGCTCGAAGCCGAGCAGCTCCGCGGCGAATTCCCGGTCGATCGGCCAGGACGTGCCGAACGACGCGGCGGCGCCGAGCGGGCTGCGGTTGACCTGGTCGAACGCATGGCGGACGCGCTCCAGGTCCCGCAAGAGGGCCTGGGCGTAGCTGCACAGCCAGTGCCCCCACGTCGTCGGCATGGCGGGCTGGGTGTGGGTGAAGCCCGGCATCACCGTCTCGGCGTGATCCGGAGCCGCCTGCACGAGCCAGCGCGCCAGCGTCTCCAGGCCGGCACCGAATTCGAGCAGGGCCGCCCGCAGGTACAGCCGCATGTCGCAGGTCACCTGGTCGTTGCGGCTCCGGCCCGTATGGAGCCTGCCCCCGGCCTCCGCGCCCGCGCGGCTGGACACGAAGCGCTCCACGTTGACATGGACGTCCTCCAGGCGCGGATCGAGCCTGAAGCGGCCGGCCTCCCATTCGCCTTCCAGCTCCGCCAGCGCCGCCAGCATCCGCGCCGCCAGCGCCTGGGGCACGATCGCCTGCCGCCCGAGCATGATGGCGTGGGCGCGATTGGTCCACAGGTCGAAGGGCAGCAGCGCCTCGTCCGCCATCGGCAAAGCGTGCACGTCCCGGCCGGCGCAGAACTCCAGCATCAGCCGGTCCGGCGGTTGATCGAGATGACGGCCCCAGATCTGCACTTTGTCGCGGCTCATGTCTGGCGCTGCTCGAACGCTTCAGCCTGGGTCTTGAGGAACTTGAAGCTGTTGTACAGCAGGGAGAAGATCGGCACGGCCAGGAGCGCGCCGGTGACGCCCGCGATGTATTGACCCACGACGAGCGAGAACACGATCAGCACCGGGTGGATCTTCGCCGCGTCCCCGAGGATCTTCGGATTGAGGAAGTTGCCTTCGAGAAAGTGGATGGCCAGGATCCAGGCCAGAGACAGCAGCGCCGTGTACAGGGACACGGTCAGGGCCATGATCACGATCGGCACCGAGGAGATCAGCACGCCGAAGATGGGAATCAGGGAGCACAGCGTGGCGACAATGGAGAGCGTGAA
>JBGOTW010000010.1:0-31855 GCA_041476685.1 bacterium
ACCGCCGAGGACAAGGCCGACGAGTGGATCGCCTTCAACAACCAGCGCGACCTGGCGCAGCAGGGCCGCTGAACCGATCCTGCGCGCGGCGGGTGGCCTGACTATTCGTCCACCGCCCGTGTCCGCCCTGCCCGCACGCGCCCCGCCCGCGCGTACCACCGGCGCCGGGGCTACGCGCCCGTCTTTCCCTTGTCCGCGGCCCTGAGGGCCTGCACCCGCGCGATGAGGGAGGTATCCCCCGCGCTGAACTCCACGCCGATGCGGAAGCCGCTGCCCAGCGGCTGGCACCAGCGTACGCTGCCCAGGAAGATGGCGCGGCCCCCGAACAGCTCCAACTCCACCGCCGCCCCGACCGGGAGCGGCTCGGTCGTGCGCAAGCCGATTCCGCCCTGACCCAGGTCCACGCCCTGCGCCCGCAGCGCGGCGGGCTTGCGGATCTGCACCGGCTCGAGGAACGGAATCCGCTCAGCGCGGCGCTGATGGGGATTTTCCGGCGTAGGCATGGCCATGGGGATGCCGTGTGGCGAGTGCAGCGTTGGCGAACGGCGCCGCGAGACTCCGCGTATGGCACACCCTTGCGCGGAGTCCCCCTTCGACGCAAGCGGGTCGCCGGGCGGCGCGGGCAGGGGAGCGGCCCCGGGAGCGCGTCAGGCGGGCTCGAGGATGGCCGGCGTCATCTCCCGCAGCGCCTCCTGCACCGCGTGCCGGTAGCTGTCCCGGTTCGGCATGCTGGGCGAGAGCATGAACTCCTTGCCCGCCAGCGTCCGCTCGACTTCGGTCTTGCGCGTCGTCACGCCCGCCTTTGGACCGCGCTGGAATCCCTTCAGCTTGCAGCGGAAGCGCAGGTTCAGGTCCGCGCCGCTGATGCGCATCGCGATGGAGAACTCCTGCAGCGTGGGATAGGTGGCAGGCGGCTTGAACAGCACCTCCACGAAGCCGTCCTGGTTCTTGCGGCTGCGCGCTTCGAACGCGAAGTGGTTCTCCACCGTCGCGATCAGCACCTCCAGCGAGGGCGCAAGCTCCACGGGCAGATCGATCATGCCGCGCCCGGCGGGGTCCTCCAGGTTGGTGCCGTACAGGATGAACGGCCCGCTCTCCTGGGTCTTGGCCGGACAGTCGGGCTTGACCTGGATCGTCCAGGCGCCCTTGTGCTCCTGGCCCGCCGCCAGCGTGAGGCCGTCGGCGAGCGTCTGGCGCTCCAGCAGGGTGACCGCGGCGCCGCCCTTGTCCTTGACCTGGCGGAACGTGCCGTAGCCGATGGCCAGCTGGAGGGTCACGCCGGCGTGGGGCCCGTTGTCCCGGTTGACGATCGCCAGCGTCCCGGCGAGGGGCTGGCCCTGGGCCATGCGCTCCTGGGGAATCTCCAGGCGGTATTCGAACGGCCGGGCAAAATGGACGGCCCGCATGCTGGCTCCCCCACAAGACTCCGGGCCGGAGCGGCGGCCGCTGTTCCCTGGCCCATCCCGCAACCCATCCGGCGCCGCGCCGAGCGTCCCGCTCCGGTACCGCGTCCAGCGCCCCCGTGCGGCACCGTGTCCGGCCCGACTATCGGCCAGACGCTACCGGGTCCGGCCGGGATTGGAAAGCGGCGGCGGGCCGCAGTGTCACGACAGCCACCGTGTCACGGGAGCCGCCGTGTCACGAGAACAGCTTGCGATCCTCGGGGGAGAGCGGAGCCAGCAGCGGACCATGCTTGCGCCGCACGGCGCCCAGGGCCGGCTCGCCGGCAGTGCCGGGCGGGGCAGGCTGAGCGGGCGGAGCTGACGCAGCGGGCCGGCGCTGCCGGGCCATCGTGCCGCGGATCAGGTCGAGTTGGGCGAGCGCAATGTCCTGCTCGGCTTCCGGCAGGCCGCCGAACATCCCCTCCAACTCGCGGCAGACGCCCTTGAGCCGCTCCAGACGCTGGCCCGTCCCGGGAAATGGGTTGCCGAGCAAGCGCGGCTGCAGGTTGTGCGCCTGACCGGCGCGCAGCTGGGACAGCAGCTCCTGAAAGTTCCAGGTGTAGACCATGCTGATCCGCCGCAGCAGGTCGTCGCCCGGCATCTCGCCCTCTTCGAGCCGGATGTACTGATCGGTCGTGAGGTGCAACAGGGCGGCGATGATGTCCGCGGACTGGCCCGTCTGCTGGCGGACTTCCTTCAGCCTCTCGGCAAGCGAGTCGGGGCGGGCGCCGCTCACGGCGCCCGCTGCTCCGGCGGAGGCGAGCGCGCCGGCACCGCGCCGCGCGGCTGCGGGCGGAGGCGCGGTCAGCCGGCCGGGAGAGGACATCTCGTTGCGGATCAGGCGCTGGGTCTCCAGGTAGTTCCACTCCATCATCATGCATAGGCGCCGCACCGTATCGTCGTCCGGATAGCGTACGCCCGCCTCAATGGCGAGGTAGTCGTCGGGCTCCATGCTGAGCAGGATCGCCATCACCTCCGCCGTCTGGTTGGCGCGCTCGCGCGTCTGGCGCAGGAACTCCCCGAAGCGAAGCGCGCTGGCCGGCCGGTCGGCGGCGGGATGAGACGACGGATCGGAGGACATCGTGCCTCTTCCTGGCTGGGTGGACGGGAGCGTCCGGGCGGTGCGGCCTGGCGCCGTGGCGGCGGACAGGCGTGTCCAGGCAGGGGGATGCAAGTTGACGGCCCCGGCGCAGGGGGTTGCCGGGGTGGCGGGTTCACGACCTGGTCGCCCAAGCCTCGAGCCCATCAGTGTCGCTATATCGTCCAGTCATGCGAGAAGAGCCGCTACACGGAATGGCTGCTCCCAAGCGCGCATTTTTTATCGCCAGTGCACGTCTTTTCGCTGCGCGGGACCCAGGCACAACTCAGGCATTCACCACGACGGGCGGGCATCAGTCCAGGGGCGACATTCGCGAAGGCTGCAATGGGTTCGTTTTATTTTTTCACCCCTTAAATCGTTGACATTACGCACTTATAATACCATAAATCCGGTCCCGACAAAGCATCGGATTTCGGCAGCGTGGGCCATGTCATGCGTTGTGTTTCTACGCCCGGTTGCAGGAATCTTCAGCGCTCGACAGCTTCGTTGTCGCGTTTCATATGGCAGTCTGGGCACTGGTCCCGCACGGCGAATCCTCGGCCCTGGGCAGCCCACAGGTCGCCAAACGGACGTCCCGAGGCAGCATTTAGTGTCGCGATTCAGACCGGCGTGACCGGTCGGTAAGTTTGCTCCGCAGGCGCGCTTCCCTGCCCCAAAAACCGGTGCGTCTTCCCGACACGCTCCCCGACTTCAAGTATAGCCCGAATCGCGCCGCCGGCGAAGAGACGCCACTTAACGTGCGGGCGCGGCCGTTGATTCCGCTCGTCACGGCAACGCAAGGCGCAGACTGTTGCACCCATCCCAAGAACTTGATACTTACGGCGGGGGAAGTTGGGGCTTTCCGCCGTGTCCATATATTGAAGGGTAACGCCCATGCGCGTGGGGATTCGTCCGCCCAAATCAATTTGTGTGGCGCTCACCTTATTGCTGGCCATCGGTCTCACCGCGCCGGTATCCGCGCAGCAGCGCACGCCCGCGCCCGCCGCCTCCGGCAAGGAACTCATTGCGGTGCTCGACCTCGAGGCGATTGGATCGAGCAAGACCGAAGCGTCGGCCATGACGGACCGGCTGCGGGAGGAGTTACTCAGGACGGGCAAGTTCGCGCTCGTGGACCGGGCGCAGATTGACACGATCCTCAAGGAGCAGGCCTTCCAGCAGACCGGCTGCACCTCGGCGGAGTGCGCGGTGCAGGTCGGCAAGTTGCTCGGCGCCCGCAAGCTGGTCACCGGACGCGTGACCAAGATCGACGACGAGCACTGGCTGCTCTCCGCGCAAATCATTGACGTGGAGACGGGCGAAACCTTGCGCTCGGAATCCTTTCCCCACGAGGGCAAGTACTTCACGATGCTGGTGACCGGGATCGCCACCCTGGCCGCCAAGCTGGCAGCAGACCAGGCGGCCTCCCGGCCCGGGCCCGCCGTGCCGCCTGCGGCACCGACCGCCGTCGCGGCGGCGCCTCTGCCGCCTGCGCAGCCTGTGCCTGCGCAAAAGCCCGCGGAGAAGAAGGGCATGTCCGGATGGTGGTGGGTACTCATCGGGGTGTTCGTCGTCGGCGCCGCAGCCGCCGCAAGCTCGACCAAGAAGTCGAGCAGTTCCAGCACGTCGAGCAGCAGCGGTTCGGCCTCCAGCTGCACATCCAACTGCAGTACCGTCGGTTTTTCTTGGTAGGAGCGGAAGATGAGCAGGATCGCGCGTACTGTAGACCGGGCTCTGTGGCTCTTGGCGCTGGGCGTATTGCTGGTGGGGCTGGCCGGCTGCAATGCCGGCAGCCATGACGCCGCTGGCGGTACCGTGTCGCTGGATGTGCAAGTGATCTGGCCGCAGGCCGCTACCCAAGCCGTCCGCGTCTCCGCACCCATCCTGCCCGAGACGGCACCCGCTAATGTGGCAAAAATGAACGCCACCGTGACGGTGGGCGCCTTTTCCACGTCCCAATCCTTCACGGCCTCCGCGGGTACCGGCTCCATTGCCAACGTTCCCCCGGGCGCGGGCTCGCTGACGCTGGATGCGCTCGATGCCAGCGGCACGAAGCTCTACACGGGTACGAATACCTATACCGGCACGGCCAATCAGACCGCCACCGTAACTGTCTCGATGGCAGCTGCCCCGGGACAAACCGTGCCAGCGTGGGTCTTAAGCGGTACATGGGCCACCAAGGCGCCCATGCCCACATCCCGAACAGCGGTCGAAGCCGTCGCCGTCGGAGGTCTTGTGTACGTCATGGGAGGGACGCTGGATTTCTCCACCTCCTTCGTGGCCGTGGAAATCTACAATCCCGCCACGGATACCTGGAGCACCGGCCCGAGCATGCTCAGCGGCAATCAACAGGGCGGGGCGGTCACTACGGGAGGCAAGATTTATGTTTGCAGCGGGAGTTCGATCCAGATTCTGGACTTGGCCACTAGTGCCTGGAGCGTCGGCACTGCCACGCCCAGTCCATCAGCAGGATATGGCGCGTCCGCCGACATCATCACTGGCATCGTCTACGTAGCGGGCGGCGGAGATTGCACCAGCGGGACGTGCGTCGAATCGAAGTTCTTGCGAGCTTACGACACGGTGGCCAAGACTTGGAGCAAGAAGGCGGACATGCCCACAGCCCGCATCCAACCCGCAGCCGTGGCTTACAACGGGCTCCTGTATGTCATCGGCGGCGCGTTAGCAGCGGGGGGGACTTCCTTGGCCGTGGCGGAAGTCTATGACCCGGCAACCAACGCCTGGAAGTCCCTGGCGTCCATGCCCACTTCACGGACCGCATTGGCAGCTGCGGTCATCAACAAGATCATCTACGTGGTCGGCGGCAACGCCACTTCGGTTATTGCATACGATCCGGCAGCCAACACGTGGACGAACATGACGCCCATGAGCAAAGGACGCTACGCTCCGGCCGCCGCCGTGGTGAACGGGGTGATGTATGTCGTGGGCGGGGGCACCACCAACGCGACGGTCACCACCAACGAAAGCTTCACCCCGTAGCGCCCGCGCGACGGGCCTGCTCCGGCCAAGAGCCCCTCCCTTTTGCAGGAAACGCCGCCAACGGCCCGCCGCCCCTACAGCGCGCGCTGGTAGAGCCGCACCGGCTCCTCGCGCGTGGCGTCCCCGCCGCCATTGGACGGGACCTCGCGCACGTCGCCCAGCGTTTCCTGCATGTACTCGATGTCGGCGCCGATCTCCTCTGGCGCGAGCAGCTGCTCGTAGCCGGTGATCTCGCGGCCCTGCCGGTAGCGCTAGTAGTCGTTGGTGATCTGGTAGAGCGACTCCGGCCGGTCCATGTCCTTGATCAGGTCCACGATGCGCTGGTGGTGCGCGGCCATGATCTCGCGGGCGCGGCCCTCGATGTCGGGGACGTCCCCGTAGTGGGAGGGCAGGCCCAGGCGAATGCCCAGGCTTCCGCGCGCCGCGGCGAAGCAACTCGCACGCCGTTGCACCCATCCCAAGAAGTTGATACTTGGAGCGGAGGAAGCTGCGGCTATCCGCTGTGTCCATATGATCAAGGGTAACGGCCATGCGCGTGGGAATCCGTCCGCCCAAATCAATTTGCATGGCGCTGACCGTTCTACTGGCCATCGGTCTCACCGCGCCGGTATCCGCGCAGCCGGGCGCCCCTGGCTCAGCCCCGCCGCAGGCCCCGGCCAAGGATAAGATCGTCGTGTTCGACCTCGAGGCCGCCGACACAATCAAGGACGAGGCATTGGCCGTCTCGGACAAGCTGCGGGAGGAACTGTTCAAGTCGGGCAAATACACTCTCGTGGACCGCAGGACGCTGGAGGCGGCCCTGAAAGAGCAGGCCCTGCAGCAAGCCGGCACGTGCACCACGCCGGAGTGCGCGGTCAAGGTGGGCAAGGTCACGGGCGCCCGCAAGATGGTGACGGGACGCTTGACCAAGATTGACGAGCGGCGCTGGCTGCTCTCCGCGAACATCATTGACGTCGAGACGTCCGAAACGCTGCGCTCGGAATCCCTGGCCTACGAAGGCACGTACTTCTCGCTGCTGCTCAGCGGGGCCGAAACCCTGGTCGCCCGGCTGACGGGCGAGCAGGCCGCCGCCAGGGCACCCGCCGTGCCACCCGCTCCTCCGCCGGCGCCGGCCCCCCCGGCGATCGTGACGGCGCCCCCGGTGGCCGCGGCCGCGGCGCAACCCGAGGAAAAGAAGGGGATGTCGGGGTGGGTCTGGGTTCTCATTGGGGTGCTCGTCATCGGGGCCGCCGTTGCTGCATCCAGCAGCACGACGAAGAAGGACACGACGAGCACGACGAGCACGTCACCCTCGTCCTGCGCCAATGGCTGCGGAACGGTGACCGCGACCTGGTAGGACCCTTGGACACGCCGGAGATCGGCTGAGATGTCGCCGGACAGAACAAGAGAAAGGTCTCGCAGCATGCGACGAGAGATTGCACTCTGCCTGGCAGGCTTGGGTGCTCTGGCGCTCTTGGGCGGCTGCCGCAGCGGCGGCGCGGGCGGCGCGGCGGAGGAAACGGGCGGCGTCGTGGCGCAGGTGACCTGGCCCGAAGAAACCGGGAACCCCGCTCTCCAGTCCCTCTCGGCCGCGGCCGTGGGGCCGCTGACGGCTCCCGCGACCGTGGCGACGATGCGCTTCACCGTCTCCGCTTCCGACATCTCCCCCAGCTTGCAGCAGGATTTCGCCGCGTCCCTTGGCACAGGGACGATGGGCAGCATTCCGGTCGGCAGTAGCCGCACCCTGACGATCAGCGGGCTGAACAGCGCAGGCACCGCGCTGTACACGGGGGCCAGTTCGACGTTCAGCGTCTCCGCCAATGCCAACTCGATCGTGCCGGTCAAGATGGCGCCCGCCACCGGCCAGTCGGTGCGGCCCTGGGATCCGCCCACCGCCGTGACGGCGCTGGCGGGCGGTGACAGCGTGACCCTCTCCTGGACCAGCGCGGCCGGGGCCACCAAGTACAACATCTATTGGAGCACTACGTTCGGAGTGACGACGGCAAGCGCGAACAGCATCACGGGAGTGATCAGCGGCTACATTCACACCGGCCGCTCCAGCGGGACGACCTACTACTACGTCGTCACTGCCGCAAACTCCTCCGGGGAAACCCCGGCCTCGTCACAAGTGAGCGCCACGCCGAGCGGGGTTACAGGTGGCACCGGCACGGGAAAGCTGACGATCTATCAATCCCGCAACGCCACGCCGCCAACGAACATCTACATCGACGGAGCGTTGGTGGCGACGTTCTACGCATACTGGACTGCGAATTTTCCGACTACTTGTGGGGGCAATGACCTGGCCACTGTGACCAAGACGGTGAGCATCGGGACCCATAATGTCAGCGCAATCGATTCGGGCTCGCTCAGCTGGGCTTCCACGCCTATCTCCGTAAGTTCGGGGGCCTGCTCGGTGTTCCAACTGTACTGAGTTCTGCCACCCGCGCTCGCGCGAACCGAAGCCGGCCCGACGCCGCACGCGTCCGTCGCATCCGCAGGCAAGGGCGGTCAGCGCGTGGACCAGCCCTCGCGCGGATGCCCGCCGCCAACGGCCCGCCGCCCCTACAGCGCGCGCTGATAGAGCCGCACCGGCTCCTCGCGCGTGGCGTCCCCGCCGCCGTTGGTCGGGACCTCGCGCACGTTGCCCAGCGTTTCCTGCATGTACTCGATGTGGGCGCCGATCTCCTCCAGCGCGAGCAGCTGCTCGTAGCCGGTGATCTCGCGGCCCTGCCGGTAGCGGTAGTAGTCGTTGGTGATCTGGTAGAGCGACTCCGGCCGGTCCATGTCCTTGATCAGGTCCACGATGCGCTGGTGGTGCGCGGCCATGATCTCGCGGGCGCGGCCCTCGATGTCGGGGATGTCGCCGTAGTGGGAGGGCAGGCCCAGGCGGATGCCCTCGCTGCGCGCGGCGATCTTGACGAGCGAGTTGAGGTAGTTCTTCAGGCCGGAGCCGCTGGTGTAGATCTTGGGGAACTGGTGGGGGGTGACGCCGTTGAGCACCTGGTCCCCCAGCAGCACCACGTCGCCGATGCGGATGCAGGACAGGCCCGGGCAGTGCCCCGGCGTGTGGATCACTTCGAAGTCGGCGATGACGCGCTCGCCGTCCTCGAAGGCCCGGTGCACCGGGAAGCCCGTGATCTCGCGCTTCGGATCGCCGTGCATCCGCATGAACGTCTCGATCTCCGCGGCGGGCATGCCGGACTGGCGGAGAAACAGGCGGATGCGCTCGCGGCCCCGCACGACCTCCTCCGGGTAGTTCGACAGCGTGCGCGCGTCCCAGGCGTGGACGTACAGGCGCGCGTGTCCGGCCGGCAGCGCGAAGGCCAGGCCGCCGAAATGGTCGAAGTGGGCGTGCGTGATGAGGATCTGGTCCAGCTGCTCCAGGGACACCGGCTCGCCGTAGAACTCCCGCACCACGCGCAGACCCTCGCGCAGGCTCGCCTCGGACAGGTGCGTGCCCGTGTCCACCAGCGTCGCGCCGTGCGGGCCCAGCACGAGGTAGGTGGCCGTCCAGTGGTCCTTGAAGCCGTTCATGGGGAAGCTGAACACGGGGATCTTGTAGATCACCTGATCCGTGGCGAGCGGGTAGCGGACGACTCCCCGCACGCCGAAGGTGGAGAGGTAGGCGCTGTCCAGGCGCGGACGCGCAGGCAGCTCGCGCAGGGTGCGCACGCGCCGCTGCACGGAGGGAATGTCCAGGCGCAGATGGTGCGCCTTGAACAGCGCCATCAGGGAATCATCGAGCGAGTCCAGCGCGTCCGCGTCCCGCAGCACGAACTTGCGGAATTCGGCCTGGAACAGCGCCTGGGTTACCTTGTTCATGCGGGCTCCGCGCGCTCTTGCGGCCTGGCCTCCCCCGGCCCCGTGCAGGGTCAACAGTGAGGCATTGACGCGGGAATGCCAAGGCCGCTCCGCCGGGTGGGCAGGTCGCGCGCGGAAACCCGGCGCCACGCCGCTGAGTTCCTCCTAAACTGCCGGTTTCTACTATACTATGGGTTTCTGCTATACTGCCGCCCCTGGGCTGGAAGCGACGCATTGCGGCCGTCCCCGCACCCGTTCCGATGCGAGCCGATGGAAGCGCAGAGCCAACAGGCCCCGCCGACCCAATCCGAATCCGAGGCGACGCTGCTGGTCGTGGACGACGATCCGGACATTCTCCGGGTGGTGCGCTTCTACCTGGGGAAGAACCGCTATCGCGTCCTGGCGGCGGATAACGGCAAGACGGCCCTGGAGCTGCTGCGCAAGGACGCGACGATCGAGCTGATCCTCTCCGACGTGATGATGCCGGAGATGAGCGGCCTGGAGCTGGTCAAGGCCGTGCGGGAGGATCCGTTCCTGGCCGATATCCCGATCATCCTCGTTTCGGCGCAGGGGGAGACGTCGAAGAAGGTCGCGGGGCTGAACCTGGGGGCGGACGATTTCATCACCAAGCCGTTCAATTTCGACGAGCTGACGGCGCGTGTGCGCAACCACCTGCGGCTGCGGCGCCTGCAGCGCGAAGTGGTCGTCGCCAACAACCTGCTCACGCAGCAGAACGAGCGCTTCCAGGAAGACCTGGAGGCCGCGCGCACGGTGCAGCTGTCCCTGCTGCCCGCCGAGCTGCCCGACAATCCGCACTTCAAGCTGGGCTCGCGCTACCTGCCCGTGGACCGCGTGGGCGGCGACTTCTTCGACGTGGTGCTGTTCGACGAGGGCGGCAAGCTGGGCGTGATCATCGCGGACGTGTGCGGGCACGGGGTCGCCGCGGCGCTGATCACGGCGATGACCAAGATCAGCTTCCGGGGCGCCTGCGCCGGGGGAGCCGACCCCGGCGTCGTGCTGGCCGCCATGAATCGGGTCCTCGTGGCCAACGTCAAGCAAGGCTACGTGACCGCGTTCTACACGCTCTTCGATCCGGCGGCTCGCACGCTGCGCTTCGCGAGCGGGGGGCACCCGCCCGTGCTGCTGTACCGCCCCGCCGACGACACGATCCGCGAGCTGGAGCCCCAGGCGACCTTCCTCGGCTCCTTCGACGGCATCCGCTACCAGACGGACGAGGTGGCCGTGCAGGCAGGAGACCGCATCTTCCTCTACACCGACGGGCTGTTCGAGTCGCTGGTGGGCCAAGAGGAGCGGCGCTTCGGGATGGAACGCGTGTGCCAGCTCATCCGCGAGTTTCGCGACCGGCCCATCCAGGCCGTGCTTGACGGGATCGTGGAGGACCTGGTCCAGGCCATGGGCATGCGCGCCGGCGCGGACGACATCACGCTGGTGGGCTTCGACATCCTCGGCTAGCGCGGCAGGGGCGTGGCCCGACTTGACGCCGAGGACAGCTCAGCGGCTAGGGGCCTTGGGGAATGGGTGGAGAGGGCTTCGCATCGAAGCGACGACAGCGGGCAGGCAATCCAGGGGTCAACGGAATCAAGAAACGGGGGAATATGGGAAAGCGGATTGACCCAACAACACTCGCGCCCGTTATCGGGACGCTTTACCCGTCGCCGTTCGATCAGCCGTGCCGACCCCGCGAACGCAAAAAGCTGGGCGATGCCGCCCAGTTGACGCAATTTGGCGTGAATCTGCTGCGCTTGCCTCCCGGAGCCTGGTCGAGCCAGCGGCACTGGCACACCGGATCGGACGAATTCGTCTATGTCCTCGCCGGCGAAGTGGTGCTCGTTACCGGTGAAGGCGAGGATGTCCTGCGTCCAGGCGATGCCGCCGGATTCAAGGCGGGCGATGCAAACGGTCACTGCTTGCGGAACCAGTCAAATGGCGAGGTCTTGGTGCTCGAAGTGGGCACCCGCGTTGCGGAGGACTCCGCCCACTATCCGGACATCGACATGGTTTCCCCGGCGGGCGGAAAGCCGGCGCTCTATACCCACCGGGACGGCACTCCTTACACCGACATCAGGCGTCGCGGTCCTGAGATGGAGCGGGCGGGAACTTCAAGATAGGGCGCGACCGGGGCGCTTGGCGCCATTGACAACCCGCGGTTGAGCCGCTAGGTTGCCAGCTTGCGACATGCTCCGGCGTCCGCGCCGTCGCGCTTACGTCCCCATCGTCTAGCTGGCCTAGGACACCGCCCTTTCACGGCGGCGACAGGGGTTCAAATCCCCTTGGGGATGCTCGACATCCGCCCCCATCCGTAGCGCCACACGGACGCGGCTTCCAGACGACCCTTGCCTCCGGGCGGCCTTTCAGGCCCCGCTGCGGAGAGCCGCCGGAAAACCGTCCATCGCATCGCAGGCGCGCAGGAGAACGAGGCAGGTCCGAGCCGGTAGCTCAGTTGGTAGAGCATCTGACTTTTAATCAGGTGGTCCCGGGTTCAAGTCCCGGCCGGCTCATGTGGGAGGACAAGGGCTTGCGTCGAGAGGCGTAAGCCCTTTTGTTTTCTGCGGCTATGCTACGGCTGCACAGTTCTGTAGCCGCACTGTGGCTGCGCCCCCGGCAGGTCTCTCGCCAGCCGCTGGTCAATGCTCCCGTCTCCTGTTGGGAACGGAGAGGCCGACGCCCCCGCTACGCCCCAACCCCGTCCTTCCCCCACTGTTGCCCAGGCAACCGGTGCCCAGGCAGCGGTTGCCCAGGCAAAGAGGGGGAAGGTGCCCGAAGGGCGGAGAGGATCCCAGGGCGACAGGCCCTACGGGGACAACCAAGCCGCCTACTCCGCGAAAGGCGAACTCGACGGAAGCGGGATGACCGGCTCACGCGTCTGGATCCCCTTCGGGCTCGACACGTAGGTCTTGCCCCCGATCTGCTGCATGACCGGCAGGCTGGAGCGCAGGTTCTGGCCGCTCATGCGGTCTTCCGGCGGCGCGAACTTCACGCCGTAGCCCTGGATCGTGCCGCCGGCCGGTATGTCAATGTCGAGCGCGGCCTTGCGCAGCGAGTCGGGCGACCAGTCGCCATAGGCGGTCACCGCGCGCGGGACGACGTAGTTCAGCAGGATCCACGTATTATTGAAGCCCATGCTGGCGTGGGGCGGAAGCTCGGCGGTGCTGCCGGTCTTGGCGCGATAGCGCTTGATCATCTCCTGGGTCAGTTCGCCCACACCCGGCGCCAGGGTCTTGGGGTCGAGCAGCTGCGCCGCGACCGGATCGAGGTTGAAGATGTAGTCCACGTCCGAGCCGAAGGCTTCCCGCAGCTTGTCGATCTGGGCATAGCCCGCCCCGTGGCCGATCAGCATCTTGAATTTGAGGCCCTGCTCCTTGCTCTGGCGCAGGAAGAGGGAGATGTCCGGATTGTAGCCCGTGTGCAGCACCACGTCGGGATGGGCGCGCTTGAGCTTCGTGACCAGCGAGGACAGGTCCGCCGTCGTGGCCGAATAGCCCTCCTTGTGCACGATCTTCATGCCGAGCTTCTTGGCCCATTCCTCGTTCGACGTGGCGATGCCCGTGCCGTAGGGCCCGTCCTCGTAGATGATGGCGACCTTCACGTCCTTGGGATCCATGCCCAGCTTCGCCTTGGCCTCGTCGGCGACGAAGCGCACCGAGGTCTCGCCGTACTGTTCGGCGTGCACCGTGGGGCGGAAGATATAGTGGTAGTGCTTGTCCTTCAGCACGGCCGAGGCGACCGCGGTGGTGATCCAGAGGAACTTGTGCTGGGTGTCCAACTTGCCCCCGAGCGGCACGGCGTGCGCGCTGCTGTAGATGCCCAGAATCAGGTCCACCTTCTCCACGTCGAACAGGCGCTCCGCCTCGTTGATCGCCACGTCCGCCTTGCTCTGGGAATCGCCGGTGACGGCGACGACCTTGTACTTGCCCATCACGCCGCCCCGCTCGTTCACCAGGTCAATCGCGGAGAGCGCGCCCACCTGGCTGGCGACTGAACCCGCGCCGGCAAACGGGCCGGACAAGTCGTAGAGGACGCCGACGCGCAGGGTCTTGCCGGCTTGCGCGTGCACGCCGGCTACGCCCCACAGCAGCAGACCCAACGCGGCCAGGAGCGCGCCGCGCCAGGCGTTTCGCCTCGAATGCATCATCATAGTTCTCTCCCCGTGAAATGAACCCGTGAAATGAACCCGTGAAATGAACCCGTGAGATGGTCTTGTGAGACAAGGTCGGATCACGCCGGATCAGGAGCGCGCTTGCCGGTGCTCCCGGCCGCGCTGGAGCCTTCGGGTACGCCGGCGCTCTCGGCAGCACCATACGACGTGCGCCGGCCCTACGGCAAGCCAAGGTGGATACGGCCGGGGTTACTCCGGCGGGCAGGCGGACCGCGCGGACGTCAGCGCCGGCGGCGCTCGCCGGGCGCAGGGTGCACGGGACCGGACGGGGCGTCAGAGCTGCGGCGCGAACAGGCGGGCCAAGCCCTCGACCAGCTCTCCCAGCGCTCCCGTGCGGCGCAGGGCCGGATGGGCCTGTTGCACGAGGCTCTCCATCCAGCGTTCCACCGCTTCGATCTCGGCGGCGCTGTAGACGAACAGCCCGGCCTCGTAGTTCAGCAACAGGCTGCGCATGTCCACGTTGGCCGAGCCCAGGATCGCCACTTGATCGTCGCTCAGCACGGCCTTGGCGTGCAGCATGCTGGGAAAGTGGAGGATCGTGCCCCCGGCATTGCGGATCTCCCGCAGATAGCCCCGCCCGGCCAGGTCGGCGAGCCAATGGTCCGAGCGGTGCGGCACCAGCACGCGCACATCCACGCCGCGATGGGCGGCCAGGCTCAGCGCGCGGCACAGCGCGTCGTCCGGCACGAAGTAGGGTGTGACGATCCACATCCGCTGCCGGGCCGAGACGGCCAGCGTCAGCAGCGCGTCGGGCAGCGGATCGCCGGGGACGTCCGGGCCGGAGGGCACGATCTGCACCTGCGCCCCGGCGCCCTTGGGATAGTGCGGCTGCGGGGGCGGCTCGACGCGGATCCACTCCCGGCTGGCGAAGCCCCAGTCCGAGCGGAACACCTCGACGTAGGAGGCGACCCCGGGCCCTTCCAGGGTGAAGGTGAGATCGTGCCAGCGCTCCGCGCGCCGCAAAGGCCCGATGTACTCCTGCCCGACGTTCGCCCCGCCGGCCAGCACGCGCAGATCGTCGGCGATCGCGTACTTGCGGTGGTTGCGCAGGTTCGCCCGCCGCCGGAACGGCCGGCGCCAGATCGGCATGAAGAAGGCGACCGCACCCCCGGCCTGCAGCAGCGGGGCGAGGGTGCGGCGGCCGACATGGCGCGAGCCCACGCCGTCCAGCAACAACCGCACCTTGACCCCCGCGGCGGCTCGGGCGGCCAGTTGCGCCAGCACCTCGCGCCCGACCGCATCGGGCTGCAGCAGGTACATGCTGATATGGATCGAGCGCCCGGCCCCGGCGATCAGCTCCGCCAGCGCGGCGTAGCTCTCCTCCCCGCTGCTTTGCAGCCGCAGCAGGTTCCCGTCCGTGGCCGGGGGAATGCCCTGAGCAAGCCAGAGCCGCTCCAGGGGTCCGGGCGCGCGGGTGCCGTCGCGGATCGGGCCCAGGTCAATGCTGCGCTTGCGCCGCGCCATCGCACGCAGCTTGCGCCCCCCGAGGACGAGGAACAGGGGCAGCCCGACATAGGGGATCAGCACGATCAGCAGCAGCCAGGCGACGCTGTCGCTCGGCGGCCTGCGCTGCCGGATGAAGTGGGCGATGAGCAGCGTCCCGAGCAGGAAGCCGACGACCGTGGCCAGATGCAGGAACACTCCAACCCATATCATGGCGGGACCTCGACGGCTCGGTGCGGGGCCCGCACGCGCCCCCGGCGTTCTGCCGCCGGGGCGGGGACCGCGGGCGCACGCCGGGTCTTGCACGGGCGCGGCGCCGGCCGGCGGGACCGCTGGGGCGGGCGGCCTGTGACGGGATGGGCCCGGGGCGCATGTTTGCACGCGCCCGCCGCGTACGCCAGTGTGGCGGCGGGCTCTTTCGCGCGTCAAGCGCCGCAGGGAATGGGCACCCGCGCCACCACACTACCGCCGCGCCGCCACTGCGCCGCGACCTCGCGGCCGCGCTTCGCAAGCGCGCGCGACCCGCATGCTTCTCCGGTGCAGGCGCGCGGCTGCCGGCCGCCGCGCACCGACCCAGCCGCGGAGCACCGGCCCGGCCGCCGCTGACCGGCCCAGCCACGGCGCCGCGCGTGGCAATCTTGCGACCATTCGTGGTAGCGAGCGCTGGGGGGTCCGCCCGGCGCAATAGGCAGCCTTTGCGGGACTCGCCCGGCCGGACGCAGCGCCCGCTCCAGGAGAGACGGTCCCGGGAGCGGCGCCCTTATTCCACCCTCACGCCCGGGAGGCAAGCCATGGCTCTCAAAGACAAGGCCGACGCGATTTTGAGACGGGCGGTCGAAGCGGGCGAAGTTCCGGGCGTCGTTGCGATGGCGACAACTCGCGACAAGAGCCTGTACGAGGGCGCCTTCGGCAAGCGCGTGCTCGGACAGCCAGCCGCCATGACGACGGACACGGTGGTGTGGATCGCTTCGATGACCAAGGCCCTCACGGGGACCGCCGCCATGCAGCTGGTCGAGCAGGGCAAGCTCGATCTGGAAAGCCCGGCCAGCAAGTGGGTGCCGGACCTGGCCGCGACGCCCGTGCTGGAAGGATTCGACGCTTCCGGCCAGCCGCGCACCCGCCCGCCCAAGCGGCCCATCACCCTGCGCCACCTGCTCACGCACACCGCCGGATTCAGCTACGACATCTGGAGCCAGGACATCCAGAAGTACCAGCAGGCCATGGGGCTGCCGGCCGTCACCTCCGGCAAGAACGCCGCCCTGCGCACGCCCCTGCTGTTCGACCCGGGCGAGCGCTGGAACTACGGCATCAACATGGATTGGGCGGGAAAGGCGGTGGAGGCGGCGAGCGGCAAGAAGCTGGGCGCCTACCTGAAGGACAACCTGCTCGGCCCGCTGGGCATGAGCGATACGGCGTTCAAGATCACGCCGGCGATGCGCCAACGCCTGGCGAAGGTCCACCGCCGCGGCGCCGACGGCAAGCTCACGCCGGACATGGGCCTGGAGATTCCCCAGGAACCGGAGTTCGAGATGGGCGGTGGCGGGCTGTACGGCACGGTGGGCGACTACCTGCAATTCGTGCGCATGATCCTCAATGGCGGTAAGGGTAACGGCCACCGGGTGCTCAAACCCGAGACCGTGCAGTCCATGATCCGCAACCAGATGGGCGATCTGACAGTCAGGCCGCTGAGGACCACCAATCCTACGCTGTCGAACGATGCCGAGTTCTTCCCCGGCATGCCGAAGAAGTGGGGCTTCAGCCTCATGATCAACACGCAACAAGCGCCCACCGGTCGCTCGCCGGGCAGTCTGGCGTGGGCCGGCCTGGCGAACACCTACTTCTGGATCGACCCGGCAAAGGGCATCGGGGGCGCGTATGCGACGCAAGTCCTGCCCTTCGCCGACACCAAGGCGCTGCCCCTGTTCTACGAGTTCGAGAAAGCGGTGTATCAGTCCGTCGCCTAGGGGCGGGAAGAGCTTCCGGTCGCGCGGAACGCCTCACACGGGCGAACCTGAAGCGGCCAGCGACCGGGTGCTAACGGCTTGCCGGCACGGACCGGGATGCGGTGCATACGCCATGGGGATGCAAGAAGACCGCGCACCGCAGCGCTTCGGCCGGCAATTCGCATGCCGCGCCAATTCCCGTGGGGTCCGGGTGCGAGCGCAGGTCGGAGCCTGCTAGCCTCCTCGCATAGACCAGGCGACGAGAACCGCCTCGATGAGGTCCTTCTGCCTGAAGGGGCCTGGCAGGAAGTTGCTCTCCCCCGTATTGCGAAGCCGCCGCCAATCTTCCTGAGTGGCCAGCACTCCAGTGATCAGCAGGGCCGGCGGATGCTCCATCTGTGCCAAGGTGACCCGGAGTTGTTCCCAATCCGGATTCAGCACGTTGACGTCGTATATGATGCAGTCAGGTCGCCTTTCTTGTAATAGACGTACCGCTGTCAGTCCCAATGTCGCGGTGACCACTGAACGAATGCCCGCCGTCGCAAGCAATTGCTCGATTTGATCGCGGACGTATGGGTGAGAGTTTGCGATCAAGAAAGTGGATTGTTGGAGCGCTCCCAGCTGTGAAGAGTCCACGGAACCAGCACCGACGAGATTTTCGAGCTGGCTGACGAGGGCGTGCATGTGAAATGGCTTGATGAGGTACCCTCTAATTCCCGCTCTCATCGCCATCTCGATCATCGCTTTTTGCTCGATACTCGCCATCAGGATAAACGCTGCATTTGCGGAAAGCGTGCCGTTCTCCCGCACTAGCCTTAAGAATGCCAATCCGTCCATGTCGGGCAATGTCCAGTCACACAGGACGAAATTCACCGGCCGGCTGTTGCGGAGGTACTCCAACGCGCCACTCGCATCGGCGGCGCCGATTGTTCTAATGAGATCCAATTGCTTGAGGGAGTTCACGATCAATTCCCGAATCGGATCGTGACTTTCCACGACAAGGACCGTTGCGGCGCGGAGTCCAGGAGTGAGGTCAATCTGGCCCAGGCTGGCGGTATCTTCCAGCAGGGACAATTGCGTCTTGGTCTGCTTCAGCTCCTTGATGGTTTGAACCAGGCGCGCACCGCGGAGTTTGCCGACTGCCTCCAGCCGGGCCCACTCCCGCTGCTCCTGCTTGCCCGCCCGATAGGTGGCAAGCTCCTTGCGAACGGTGGCGATGAGGTGATCCTTGGCCCATGGCTTGTGCATGAAACTGTGAATGACGCCCGCGTTGAACGCCTCGACGGCATGATTCAGGTCGGTCTGGCCGGTTAGCAAGATCCGGCGCGATGCCGGATGCACCTGCATGACACGCCTGAACAGGTCGAGCCCCGTCAGCTGGGGCATGATGTTGTCGGACACGATCAAGGCGAATTCCTCTCGCGACAGGACTTCCGCCGCCCGGGGCGAATCATTGAAGGTTTCGATGCTGATCGGCTCCCCCTCGAGCTGCCGCTGCAGCGCGCTCAGCAACTGCGCTTCATCATCCACCAGTGCCACGCGGAGCCTGCCCCCGGGCAATTCCGCCGCGTCAATCGAAGTCTTCACTGCTCGTCTCCGATGTGCGGGCTGTGCCAGCCCGAGGAGAACCCGACCGTGGGACATGTACGATGCAGTCGTTGAATGCCTGGCTGTGTCAGTACCGCCGGATCAGGGTACAGACAGAAGATGCGGGCCGCGTCAATGGGCGCCGGTTGCTTTTGCCGGCAGCGCCTCGCGCACCTTTTCGAGCAGGCTGCGCTTCGTGAACGGCTTGTGCAGAAACGGAATGCCGCGCTCCAGGATGCCTTGATTGATGATGGAAACGTCCGTGTAGCCCGACATGAATACGATCGGAACGTCCGAAATCTTTCGAACGGCTTCCAGCAGGTCCTTCGTGCTCATTCCGGGCATCACGACGTCGGAAAGGATGCAGTCGATCTCGCCGATTTTCGTCTGCAAGGCTTCGACGGCCTCCATTCCATTCCTGGCGACATGGACCGTGTAGCCATTGTTGCTGAGGATCCTGCGGGCGGCTTCGCGGACGGAGTCCTCGTCTTCCACAAGCAGGATCGTCTCCGAGCCGGCCGCCTCGATCGGTGTCTCGCTTGCCGCCGCCGGCGCGGCGATCTTCTGGCCGGGCAGCGCAGGCAAGAGGATCTTGAACGTGGTGCCCTTTCCATGTTCGCTGTAGACCCAGATGGTGCCGCCCATCTGGCTCACGATGCCGTAGACCGTCGCAAGCCCCAGGCCCGTGCCGGTGCCAAGCGGCTTCGTCGTAAAGAACGGCTCAAAGATGCGGGCCTGCGTGGCCTCATCCATGCCGGTCCCCGTATCCGTAACGACCAGCATCGCATGCGGGCCAACGGTGACGGCGCCATGCTCGCGCGCGTCTTCCTCGCCCAAGACCCTGTTCGCCGTTTCGACGGTAAGGATGCCGCTCTCGGGCATCGCATCCCGCGCATTCACGGCAAGGTTCATGATGATCTGTTCGATCTGACTCCGGTCCGCCTTGACCAGAGCGAGGTCCGGGCTGGGATGCAACTGCAAGGCAACGTTCTCCCGGATCACTCTCCGCAACATCTTGTCCATTCCGGTCACGATCTCGTTCAAGTTGACCGGCTCCATCCGCAGCACTTGCCGGCGGCTGAAGGCCAGCAGCTGCCGCGTCAACGCGGCCGCGCGATCGGCCGCGTCCAGAATGACCTTCATGTCGGCGTGAAGCGGGTTGCCTTCCTCGAGCCGGTCGAGCACCATTTCGCCGAAACTCATGATGACCGCGAGAATGTTGTTGAAATCGTGCGCGACACCGCCGGTGAGCTGGCCGATCGCTTCCATCTTCTGGGCTTGGCGCAACATCTCCGCCTGGCGCTTGGATTCCGTGATGTCGTGCACCGCACCGACCAAATGCGTGCAGGTGCCGGTGTTGTCAAAGACGGCTGCGACGCTCACATCGCCCGTCAACCGCCCCCTCGGGTAGTCCGAGGTTTCCTCCCAGCGCACGATTTTCTTGTCCCGGATCGCCTCTTCATATTTCCCAAGCACCATGGTGAGGGACGGTTCAGGAACAACCTCGTCCACCCGCTTGCCGACCACTTGATCATTGCTCAGCCCCGTGGCCGAGCGAAACGCCTGGTTGACAGAGACAAACCGATAGCGTCCGTCCTTTTCCACAGCCAACTGGTAGATGGTATCCCCAACCGTGTCGTACATCGAATTGAGCTGACGCTCCCTCTCTTGAAGCGCCTCCTCGGCACGCTTTTGCTCCGTGTAGTCAACGGTCACGGCGATCAGGCCGGTGGCATGGCCTTGGTCATCCGGTAGCGCCGCCTTGATGCCGTGATAGAAGCGCCGCTGCCCGGAGCCTATGGTGTCCCAGCGTTCGGACACTACCGGGCTGCCGTTTCCGGCCAGAACCTTGCGGTCCTGCTCCAGCGACGCGAGCTTCTCCTGCTCTGGCCGGTTTGGGATATCCAAGGTATGCATGCCGACGATCTTCTCCGGCGCGACACCGTACTGCTTGCTCCACGCCTGGTTGACCATCCGGTAGCGGCTATCCAAATCCTTTACCGCCAGTGTCACCGGAAGCGTGTCGAATACCGTCTGCAGCAGCCTCTGGCTGGTGTGAAGCTCCTCTTCGGCCCGCACCCGATCCGAAATGTCGACAAACGCACCCACGAGCCCGGTGACCGTTCCGGTGTCGTCGTAGAGAGGGGACTTGTACGAAAGGACCGGAATCTGTCGGCCGCCCTTGATGGTGAACAGCCGCTCCGCCGCAACAAAGGTTTTTCTCTCGGTGAATATTTGCCGGTCGTCGTCGAGAGACCTGCGCTTCTCCGCTTCCGGAACGTTGGGCAGGTCGAGCGTGTGCCGATTCACAGCTTCTTTGGGAGCGATCCCGTAGGCGTCCGACCAGGCCTTGTTGACCATCAGGATGCGGCTCTCCGAATTCTTCACCATCAGCATAAGTGGGATCGTGTCGAAAACGGTTTGCAGCAGTTGCTGGCTTGCGTGTACCTCGGCTTGAGCGCGCAGGATGTCTGTCATGTCCACGACGGAAGCGATGACTTGCAGCCCCTCCGCCGTCTCGATCGGGCTCAGGCTGATGTCAATAGGAAATTCGCTGCCGTCCTTTCGTAGACCGTACAAGTCGCGAACCGCGCCAATCGTCCGCGGGGCAGGGGCGCGGAAGAATCCGCTCACAAGGGCCGGATGACGGACGCGGTATCGTTCGGGTATCAGCATCTCGACCGGCTGGCCGATTAGATCGGCCCGCCCGTAGCCAAACCAGTCCAGCACCTGGGCATTGACGAGCACGATCCGGCCTTCGGCATTGACGGTCACCATGGCGTTCGGCGCCAATTCGACGAGTTGGTGGAAGCGCTGCTCGGCGCTCGTACGCTCGGCTATCTCCGCTTCGAGACTGAGCTGGAGCGCTTGCAGCTCCTCATTGGCGCTCTCCAATTCCAGAATGTTCTGCCGGAGCGTCTCTTCCGCGCGCTTCAGCTCCGTCAGGTCAACGGTCGCGCCCACCAAGCCGGTGACTTTTCCGCTTTCGTCCCGCAGCGGCGCCTTGCTGCTCTGAAAGTGGCGTATCTCTCCGCTGGCGGTCCTGTCCGAGCCTTCGAATTGGATCAACGAGCTGTCGCCCGCCAGGGTTTTTCGATCCTGCTCCAGCGTATGCATCCTGTCGGCTTCCGGGCGACCCGGAACTTCCACGGTGGTCTTTCCGATCACCTGGTCCGGCGTGAGGCCGTAGCGCTCGCACCACGCCTTGTTGACCATCTGGTAGCGAGTGTCCGTGTCCTTGACCACCAGGTGCACGGGAAGCGTGTCGAATACGGTTTGCAGAAGCCGCTCGTGGGCGCGGAGCTTCTCGTCGCTCTCCCGCAAAGCGTCCGCGATGGCCTGGCGCTTCCGGCGATCTTCGGCATCCCTCAATTCGCGCTCGACCGCCGGGACGAGCCGGATCAGGTTGTCCTTCAAGACATAGTCCTTTGCCCCGCGGCGCATGGCGGCGACGGCGCGCTCCTGGCCGATGTGGCCGGACACGAATATGAAGGGGATATCCAACCCGCTCTGCTCAAGCACATCGAAGGCGTCCAGCCCATTGAATCGAGGCATCGCAAAGTCGGAGAGGATCACGTCCCAGGGCGTCCTGTGCAGGGCGTCCAAGAACGCTTCTTTCGTATCCACGCGTTTGTGGACCGGGTCGTAGCCCCCCCGCCGCAGCTCACGCAGCACGAGCGTGGCGTCGTCCTCGGAGTCTTCTATCTGCAATACCCGCAATGCTGTAGCCATGATGTCCCGCCTTCCCGGATTCACGTCGGCCGGCCGAGGTTGAATTGCATGCCCGGCCGGCGCGCGCGGGGGTCGCTCCAACCGCGCAGTCGTTGATTCCAGCGATCCCCCTGTGGTCCTAGCCGCTGCTAGGCGCCAGCCGGCGCGGGCCGGTTGATGAGCACCCAGTACAGGCCCAATTGCTGCACAGCTTCCGTGAACTGGGCGAAGCCCACGGGCTTGCGCACATAGCTGTTGGCGCCCAAGTGATAGCTTTCCACGACGTCCCGCTGCTCATCCGAGGACGTGAGGATGACGACGGGCAGCGAGTGGGTGTGTTTGTCCCCGCGAATGCGCCGCAGCACTTCCATCCCGTCCACTTTCGGCAGCTTCAGGTCCAACAGCACGACCTTGGGCTGGTCTGAAGGGTTGCGGCCCGCATAGGACCCGGTGCCGAACAGATAGTCCAGCGCCTCGGCTCCGTTGCGTGCCAGCACGATCTCGTTGGAAATGTTGCCTTTCTTGAGCGCCCGGATCGTCAGATCGGCGTCGTCGGGATTGTCCTCCACCAACAGGATCGCCATCGGTTGTTCAGCCATCGCATTTGCCTCCCCTCTGCCGTTAAACGGTGAAATAGAAAGTCGCCCCCTGGCCTACGCTGCCCTCCGCCCAGATGCGCCCTCCGTGGCGGTTGACGATGCGTTGCGCAATCGCCAAGCCGATCCCGGTGCCGGGAAACTCGTGGCTGTCGTGCAGCCGCTGGAACGCGCCAAAGAGCTTGTCCGCGTACGCCATGTCGAATCCGGCGCCATTGTCGCGGACCAGAAATGCCCGTCCCCCATTGCTGGGAATCGCCCCGAATTCGATCTTTGTCTGCGCGACGTGGCCGGTGAATTTCCAGGCGTTGCCCAGCAGGTTGTCCAGCAGAATCCTGAGCAGCCGGCCGTCGCCGGTGACCTCCAGCCCTTCCGCTACCGCGCACTCGACCTGCCGCCCCGGCTCGCCCTTGCACAGCTCATCCAATACCTCCGCAGCGAGCGCGCTCAGGTTCACCGGCGCCCGGCGCAGCTCGTCGCGCGAAACCCGGGACAAGGTCAGCATGTCGTCAATGAGCTGGCCCATGCGCACGCTGGCGCGCTGGACGCGCTCCAGATAGTCCCGCGCCTGTGGCGGGAGCAGCGGCCCAAAATCCTCGATCAAGATCTGGCTGAACCCCGTCATGCCCCGCAGAGGCTGCCGCAAATCATGGGAGACGGAATACGCGAAGGCTGCCAGCTCCTTGTTGGCGGCTTCCAATGCCCGGCTCGTCCGCCTAATGTCGGTGATGTCGCGCGCAGTGGCATACATGAACCCGCCCGGCTGGGGCACCGACTTCCACGACAGCACGCGCCACGAGCCGTCCTTGTGCTGGTAGCGGTTCTCGAATTGAAGAATCTTCTCGCCGGCGACGACCTGTTTTTCGACCGCGCCGAGCGTGGGGGCACGGTCGTCGGGATGCACAAAGTCGAGAAACGGCCGGGCCAGGATCTCCTCCACGCTCCACCCCAGCGTCTCCGTGAATGCGGGATTGAGGCGCTTGAAGTAGCCATCCGACTTGGAAATGCACATCATGTCCAACGAGAGCTCGAAGAAGCGATCGCGCTCGGCCGCGGCCTGCTTCTCCCGCGCGCGGGCGCGTCGCATGGCCTCGGCGATGGCCGAGATCATGGCGCAGGTTGCAACGAAGACCGCCAAGCCCAGCCAATCGGCGAAATCCGCGATCCAGGGGTGATGCACGAATGCCGGCAGCAGGAACAATACGGCAAGACAGGAGAGCATCGTCCCCAGCAAGCCCGCCGCAAAGCCCCCGAAGAGAGCTGCGGCCATCACGGCCGGATAGAATGTCAGCCAGGCGAGGCGCGCTTCCAGGGCGTGCAGTGGCCATAGCCGCAGGGCCGCGGCCGCGGCGATCAGGGCTATGGCAATCCCATAGGACTGCCAAGCTTGGCGAGATGCGATCTTGGGATTCATGATCTCGAGCTCAGGCTGCCATGTCGTGAATGAGAATCAGTCCGTCTCTCAGCGCGAGCACGCCTTGCAGCGGCGCGGGGCCGGATGAGAAGGGACCGTCTTGAGTTCCTCGCTGCACGAGCCCTCGGTCGCGGCCTCGACTTCCAGCGCGATACTGCGCGAGGTGCGGGCGATGATTCGCTGATCGCCGAGGAGGAGATGTCCGGAGGATCTGGAGAGGTCGGTACGACCGTTAACGCATCCTTGGATTCAGCCGGTCCCCTTGTTCGCATCTCCACTGCCCTCGACAGCGCCCCGGACTCTTTCCCGAATGTCGCTAATTACCCAGTGCCGCCAATCATCCCCCAGGGAATCCAGGGAAGTTCTCGTCCTTGATTGTTCAAATGTCTTGAATCCCCAACTGTTTAGACGCGGATTTTTGCTACGAGTTCCAATTGCTGCGCGGAAATCGCTCCCCCAAGAAAACCGGGCAGATTGTACGAATCACGTCAGCCAGGATTCTGACTCGGTTGCGGATATGACCTATTGAGTATCGCGCTAAGTGTCGGGATAAAAATTGACCGACAAAGTACATCATTCTTTCAAACCAGGCAACCAGATGGTTTTCTGCCGCGGTACGGATATCCGGGCTGGCCTACTGCCGCTATTAAGTGGTTGTCTTGGAACAACAATCTTTAGGGATGGCAGCTCCAGCGCACACGGACTGAGCGAAACGTGATCTCGAAATCCTGCGCTCACGAAGTCGCAGGGAAATCCGCGCTAAACGAATGCTCAGCGTGCGGTCGCGTGCCTGGCGGACCGGACAAGCGAGGTCGATGCATTCCGGCGCCAATCCGCGGATCTCGTCCAGCGGATCTGGAACGACGTCGGGGCGGAAAGCGGAGACTAAGCCGCGGGGGTACAAATCGGAGGATCGCCGGACCCATGACCCACCCCGTGAACACCCGGGTCCGGTGGACCGGGAATCCGATGGTGGCGCTTGAGCGGATCGCGAGCCACTGGAGTATCGCGTCAACGCCTACAACCTGTGAACTTGAAGAAAGCGGCGCGCGGCTGGCCCAGCGATAGCTCTTCCTCGCGGGGACTTACCCCGTCGCGGATAGAGCCCATCCCTTGCATCCCCTGGCCCATCCTGCCTTGCTGCGCTGCTATCCTCAGCGGGGGAATGCATTGGCTGTGGTTCACTTCGCACACCCAAGAGGCCCTCGCATTCCCGCCTGCACCTATATCCGCCGCAGCACCCAGTTTCCGCGGGCGGTGCATCCCCCGGCGTCGTTTGCTAGCATGGGCTGCGGCGTCGCCGGAGCGGCGAGAGAGGCCTGCCCGCAGAAAGACGGAATGCAGACGCGGGCGATGGCGGTGGAATGCGTCCGTAGCTCAGCCGGACAGAGCAACTGATTTCTAATCAGTCGGTCGGGTGTTCGAGTCACCCCGGACGCGCTTGAGGAAGGGTGGACCGCTCAGCAGGCGCGGAGAATACCCGCAGGGCGAATTGCGCCAGGCGGGAAAGCGAGGATCGAGAGAGGCCCATGCCCGGAACGGCAGCCACCTCGCAAGCTTGGGGAAAAAGCGCAGCCAGGCGCCGTGCTCCAGCCGCGCCCTGCGGAATCACGGATGCCCCGGAGGCGCGCGCTGCGTGCGCCTCCCGGCCTACGGCTACGCATCCACGACCACGAGGACACCGGTCATGTCGTCGTGGAAGTCCCCGCAGTAATCGTCGCAGTGGAACTCGAAGCGGCCGACGCGATCGGGAACGAAGGTCACGCGCGTGACCTTTCCCTTCTTGGCGTCAACGTCGATGTGGAACGCGCGCAGCAGGAATCCGTGCGTACGGTCCAACGCGGTCAGCTCGAGCACGACCGGCACGCCCTTCTTCACGACGATTTCGCTCGGCCCGTACTCGAACTTCTTCAAGGTCACCCGGATCACCTGTGCCCTGGGCGCCGGCGGGACTGCGACCGACGCCGACTGGCACGCCGCCGCAAGCAGCGCCGCCAGCACCATCCACGACCCTGGCCGAATCAGACGCATGGCCTACCCCCGCACGACGGGATATTCGGTGAGCCCGAACTTTTCCTGGGCGGGACGGGCCGCGATGCCGCGGTAGCCCAGGCCCCGGTAGGGCTGGGTCGCATCCCACGGGAGCGGGGCGCGCTTGGGCTGGGAACCGGGAGGCGGAAGCGGAAAGATGAGGGACTTCGCCGCGTGATGGGCGATGTGCCCGGTCATGTGGTGATTTTCCTGATGGATATGCCCGTAGAACACGGTGACGTACTCGTAGGGCATGAGCAGCGCCAGCACGGCATCGCCGTCCTTGGTCGCCCAGTCCCATTGCGGATACAGGTCGAAGAGGGGGCGGTGCGTCAGGACGACGATCGGCTGCTCCTTGTCGAGCTGCTTCAGATCGGCCGCGAGCCAGGCGAGCTGCGTCTCGCCGACCAGCGCCTTCGGATTCGACACGTTGTCCAGCGCGATGAAATGAATGCCCTTGTGGTCGAAGGTGTAGGATGTCTTCCCGAAAAACTGCTGATAGGCTTCTCCTTCATCGAGGCCGGCGTCATGCTCGCCGGGCATGAAGCGGACCGTCTTCACCTTGAGCGCGCCGACGATGTCCCGGAATTCGGACATGCGGTCGCGGCGCACCTTGGGATCGTCGGTCGTATGCGTCAGGTCGCCGGTGAATACGACGAAATCCGGGGTCTCGGCGAGGCTGTTGACCGCCGCCACCGCTTTCTTGAGGGTCCCCTGCGCGTCCGGATTCGCGAGCGGACCGTTGAAGCCCCAGTGCGTGTCCGAAAGCTGCACGAAGGTGAAGTCCTCCGCGGTGGCAGCCTGGGCGGTGCCCGGCATTCGCCCGCGCAGGGCTGACGCGAAGACCACGCCCCCGATGCCCGCCAACTTGAGGAATTCCCGCTTGGAGATGCGATTGTCCATGACCTTGGCTCCTGGGTGGATGTCGGGCAAGCCGCGCACCGGAGCAGCCGGTCGCAGGATCGCCCAAGGCAACCCGTCCCTGCGCCCGCCGCATGGACGAGGTTGGAGACGGACACCGCATGAGGAATCGGGGTCGAGGCGCGTTTATTCCCGCGCGGCTTGTTGCGGCACGTGGACTGTGCCTGCGCATGTTGCTGCACAGGGGGCCGGGAATAAACTGCGGGGCACGCGAGTCTGGCAAGGAAGGATCAGATAAAGGGTCGCGCATGCCGAGCGGGATGAAGCAGGCGCGCTTCGAGCGCGAAGTGATGCCCCATCTGGATGCCGCCTACAACTTGGCGCGCTGGCTGCTCCACGACCCGCACGACGCCGAGGACGCGACGCAGGAAGCGACGCTGAGGGCGTTCCGGTTCCTGGACACCTTTCGCGGAGGCAATGCGAAGGCCTGGCTGCTGGCCATCGTGCGCCATGCCTGCTACTCGCACGCCCGCATGCGCCGGCCGGCCTCTTTGGACGACCTCGACTCCCACCACGGGGACGCAAGCTCGGCGGAAGCGTTCGCCATGGGCCTCGAGCCCGGCGCGTCGCCCGAGGCGGAGCTGATCGAGAAAGACCAGAAGAACCTCGTCAACGTGTGCCTGAGAGAGCTGCCTGCCGAATTCCGCGAGGTGCTGATCCTGCGGGAGCTGGAGGGCCTGATGTACAAGGAAATCAGCGAGATCGCCGGAGTTCCGCTGGGGACGGTGATGTCTCGGCTGTCCCGGGCGCGCGCACTGCTGCACAAGGCGGTCGCCGTCCGATTGCGCGGAGGAGCCTGAGATGCCCAGCGGCCACGTGTTGCAGCAACTGGAAGGCTACCTGGATCGGGAACTCGATCTGGCCACGAGCCTGGAGATCGAGCGGCACCTGGAGGCCTGTCCGCAATGCCGTGCGGAATTCGAGAGCCGCAAGAGCCTGGTCGCCCAGGTCCAGGCCGAAGCCGTCTACCACCGTGCTCCGGACACGCTGCGGAAACGGGTCCGCGACGCCGCATGGGCCGAGGCAGGGGCCAGCGGGACGGGGCGGCAGGACGCACGTCGCTGGCTCAGCCTGGCTGCGGCCTTTGTCCTCGTCGCCGGGCTGAGTTCAGGGGCAACTTACCTGCTGAGCCGCGACACGGGGCGCGGCAACCTGGAAGATCAGGTCGTCTCCAGCCATGTCCGATCCTTGCTGGTGGAGAATCGGCTCACCGATGTCTCCTCGTCCGACGAGCACACGGTCAAGCCCTGGTTCAACCGCCGCCTCGACTTTGCCCCGCCCGTGGACGACTGGACGGCGCAGGGCTTCCCCCTCGTCGGCGGGCGGCTGGACTACCTGTCCGATCGTCCCGTGGCCGCGCTCGTATACCGCCACCGCCAGCACTTCATCAATCTCTTCGTCTGGCCTTCCGCCCGCCCGAATCCGTCCCCGGTCGAGCAGTCGAGCCGGCAGGGCTATGCGCTGGTCCACTGGTCCGACGGAGCGATGACCTACTGGGCTGTATCCGATCTCAACGCCGCCGAGCTGGCGGGCTTCTGCGAGCGCTTGCGCCTCAAGGCGGCGAAACCGTCCTGAGCGGAGCCTGTTTCCGGCGGCGGCCGGGGTGGGCCGTTGACGGCGGAACGCGGGGACCAGCGGCGCGCGCGGCTCCAGTCTCGTCAACTCGCCCGGTAATCGGCCCGACACCAGGCCCGCCGAATCGCCCCGGCTACATGCCCAGGTATGCGCTGCGGATGGCGTCGTCCTTGAGCAGGTCCGCGGCCGGACCGCCATGGGTCAAGTGCCCATGCTCCAGCACGAAGCCGCGCTGGGCGAGCTGCAGGGACAGCACGGCGTTCTGCTCGATCAGGAGAATCGCCACGCCGCCGCGGTTGATCTCCCCGATCACCCGGAACATCTCGGTCACCATCATGGGCGCGAGCCCGATGGACGGCTCGTCCAGGATGAGCAGCTTGGGAACCGCCATCAGCCCGCGCCCGATGGCCAGCATCTGCTGTTCGCCGCCCGACAGCGTGCCGGCGGCCTGTCCTTGCCGTTCCTCGAGCCGCGGAAACAGCGCGAAGACCCGCTCCATCCGCTCAACCGCCTGGCTGCGGACGGTGCGGGAATAGGAGCCCATGCGCAGGTTCTCCCGCACGGTCAATTGGGAAAAGAGCATGCGGCCCTCGGGCACCTGCACCAGCCCCTGGGCGACACGGACATGGGCCGGCACGCCGTTCAGCCTGCCGCCCTGGTAGCGGATCTCGCCGCTGCGCGGACGCAGGACGCCGGAGAGGGCGTTGACGGTCGTGGTCTTTCCCGCGCCGTTCGATCCGATCAGCGTGACGATCTCGCCCTCCCCGACGCTGAGCGACAGGTCGTGGATGACGTGGACGTCGCCGTAGTGGACGTTCAGCTTCTCGACTTCCAGCAACGCCATGCCGCTCTCCCTTGGGGGGTGCAGGCGGTTCGCCTGGCGCGCCCGACGTCATGCCTGGGCCGGGATCACCGTCGTGGCCGCGTCGCCGAGATAGGCCCGGATGACCGCGTGGTCCCGGGCGATGTCCTGCGGCTCGCCTTCCGCGATCTTCTCGCCGTGATGCAGGACGATCACCTTGTGGGACAGGCCCATCACGGCCTTCATCACATGCTCGATGAGCAGGATGGTCACGCCCCGCGCGTTGACCGCGCGCACGGTGTCCATCATCTCGCCCGTTTCCGTCGGCGTGAGGCCCGCGATCAGCTCGTCGAGCAGGAGCAGCCTGGGCTCGGTGGCCAGCGCCCGCGCCAGCTCCAGCCGCTTGCGGTCCAGCGGGGTGAGCAATTCAGCCCGCCGCTCTGCTTTGCCCGCCAGGTGCACGAAGTCCAATACCCGGGCCACTTCCCCGTCAAGTTCGCCGCGCTCCGGCATCCGCCTGCGGCCGTACAACAGCGCGACCAGGACGTTGTTCCGCACCGACAGGCCCAAGAAGGGGCGCACGCTCTGATAGGTGCGCGATACGCCCTGGCGGCAGATCTCGTCCGGGGATAGGCCGATCAGCGGCCGCTCGTCGAACGTGACGCTGCCCGACGTGGGCGGCTCGTCCCCGGCGATGACGTTGAACAGCGTGGTCTTGCCCGCGCCGTTGGGGCCGATGATGCTGGTGATGCTGCCGGCGGCAACGTCGAAGTCTATCCTGTTGAGGGCGAGCAGCCCGGCAAACTGCTTGCTGATGCCCCGCACGGAGATCAGCGGCACGCCAGGGACGGGCCCGGTGCCGAGCGGCACCGTCGCGGGCCGCGCCGCAGCGCGCGGCACGGGCGCAGGCGGCACCATGCCGGGTGACGCCGCACTGCGCGACGCCTCGGCGGGCGATACCGTGGCGGGCGGCACCGTGCTGGGCGGTGCCTTGGCGTTTGGCGCCTTGCTGCGGGCCGCGTTGGCGGACGCGACGGGTTTGCGCCGGCGGGTCTTGCGCGAATCGGTCACTGATCGTCCTCCTTCAGACCCAGCCGCTCCAGCAGCCGTTCCACCGCGCGCAGCCGCGCCAACCCGCCCGGCATGAACAGGCCCACCAACACGACGATCACGCCCAGCATCGCGCCGTGCAGATGCTCGAAGCGCGACCAGATCAACTCCTCCATGCCGTAGAGGAACGTGCTGCCCAGCAGCGGTCCGATCGCAAGGCCGCTGCCGCCCAGCATGGCCATCGCCACCGGCTGCAGCGCCATCTTCAGCCCGAACACCTCGGATGGGTTGATGAAGTTGATGTACCAGACGAACAGGCCCCCCAGCAGCGCGGGAAACGACGAGCTGATGATCAGCGCCTGCGCCTTGATGCGCATGGTCGGCACGCCGAAGTCCCGCGCCACGGCCTCGTCCTCGCGGATGCTCTTCATCCCCAGCCCGAGCCGGGAGCGGTTGATGGCCAGGGTCGTGACGATCGCCACCACCAGCAGGGCGAGCATGGCGTAGTACGTCGGCACGATCCGGTTCTCGGCCAGGATCTTCAGTCCGCTCGAGCCGCCCGTCAGGTCGCGCACGTTGTTCGTGATCTGCTCCATCAGCTTGACCAGCGCAAATGTCGCCAGGGAGAAGTACGCCCCCCTCAGCCGGAAGAAGGGAATGCTGATGACGCCCGCGAACACGGCCGCCACCACGACGGCGGCCAGGAGACCGGCGGCGAGCGGAACGCCCAGATTGAACAGGATGCCGACCGTATAGGCGCCCAGCCCGAAGAAGACGATGTGGCCCAGGTTGATGTAGCCGAGCGTGCCCCCCACGATGTCGTAGCTTTGCGCCAGCCCGGCATAGAGGAACAGCAGGGTCAACTCCTGCATGATGTAGACGCGCGCGTCGAACGGCACCAGCGGCAGCGCCAGGACGCCCAGCAGGACCGCTCCCGGCAGAAGGATGGCGCGGAGGCTCATGCGCGCCGCCTCATCGGCCCAGCAGGCCTTTGGGCCGGATCAGGAGCACGCCCACGAGCAGCAGATAGGCGACCGTCTGCCCCCAGGCGGGGGTGAAATAGCCGACGATGGACTCGCTCAGACCGATGATCATTCCCCCCAGGGCCACCCCCGCAAAGGAGCCGAGGCCGCCCATCACGATGATGCACAGATACTTCAGCGTCAGCGGCAGGCCCACCAGCGGCGAGACGGAGGAGTGGATCACCTCCAGTGCGCCCGCCGAGGCCGCGAGAAACGTTCCCAGCCCGAAGGCCACGCCGTTGATCGTCGCGGGGTTGACCCCACTGAGTTGGGCGCCGCGCGAATTCTG
>JBGOTW010000011.1:0-31226 GCA_041476685.1 bacterium
CACGTACGGGACGCGGTGCTCCTCCAGGAAGCGCTCCACGAGGGGCTTGGCCCGCTCCATCACCTCGCGCACGTACGCCCGCCAGGGCTCCGGATGGTCGAGCGAGGCCGCCGCCGCAACCACGGCAAGGCTGTTCACGTCGTACGGGATGCGCAGCTTGTGCAGCTGGCGGATGAAGTCGGGCTGGGACACCGCATATCCGAAGCGCAAGCCCGCCAGGGCCATCGCCTTGGAGAACGTGCGCGAGATGACGAGGTTGTCGTATTTCGCCAGCAGCGGCACGGCCGTCCTGCCGGAAAACTCGAAGTAGGCCTCGTCCACGAAGATCGCCAGCCCGGGAAAGCGCCGCAGCAGCGTCTCCACCTGCTCCAGGCTCGCGGAAGTGCCCGTCGGGTTGTTGGGGCTGATGACGATGAGCGCGCGCGTGCGGGGCGTGACCGCCGCCACGACTTCCTCGAACGGGTAGCTGAAATCGGGCCGGTAGGGCGGGCAGACCAGCTTCGCCCCCAGGCTCTGCACGGTCAGGCCGATGATGGAAAAGTAGGGCGCGGCGAGGACGACCTCGTCCTCCGGCTCCAGCACGGCTTGCAAGATGAGCTGGATGGCGCTGTCGGAGCCGTTGGTGAGCAGGAGCTGCTCCGGCCGCACACCTACGTAACGGGCCAGCTTATCGCGCAGGTCCCCGTAGGCCGGGTACATGCGTACCTTGCCGCCGGCAAGATAATCCTGCATGGCTCGCAGCACCGCTGCGCTGGGCGGAATGGTGGATTCGCTGAAGTCCAGCAGCAGATAGTCCCGGTCGCCCCGCTGCTCGAGCGGCGGATCGTATTCGCCCATTTCCGCAATGGCGCGCCGGACGCGCATGCTTCCCTTTCGCTTAGGACTCTGCTTTACCTGATCGGTCGCGGATCGCCCAGGCCGCGGCGGGCACGGACCGTCGCCACCGCTGGGCAATTGCCGCTATGGGTCAAAGTAGCCGAATTGCGCAGCCCTGTACATGGCGGCCCTGTTGCTGGCGGCCCTGTACCCGGCGGCCCTGTACCCGGCGGCCCTGTACCCGGCGGCCCTGCACCTGGCAGCGCTGTGCAGCGTGGTGTCCTGAATAGTGGCGCGAGACCGTGCCGCAGCTGAAACCCTGGCGCCTGATTCCCTGGCGCCCGAGACTATCGCGCCCGAGATCAGGGCGTGCGCCGCATGCTTTCTGCGCGGGGACCGATCCGGATGGATGACCTGATCAAGCAGATTCTGACGGCCCGCGTGTACGAGCTGGCCGAGCGCACGCCCCTGGAGCCGGCGACGACGCTGTCCGGCAAGCTCGGCAACACGGTGCTGCTGAAACGGGAGGACTTGCAGCCCGGCTTCTCCTTCAAGGTGCGCGGCGCCTACAATCGCATCGCACAGCTCAGCGCGCGCGAGCGGGCGGCTGGAGTGATCTGCGCGTCTGCGGGCAACCATGCCCAGGGCGTCGCCCTGTCCGCCGCGCACCTCAAGCTCACCGCCATGGTGGTCATGCCTGAGACGACCCCCCGCATCAAGGTGGATGCGGTGCAGCGGCTGGGCGCAGAGGTCGTCCTGCACGGCGACAGCTACTCGGACGCGGCGGCCCATTGCACTACGCTGGTGCGGCAGAACGGCATGACCTTTGTCCATCCCTTTGACGATCCGTACGTGATTGCCGGACAGGGCACGATCGGCCACGAATTGCTCCAGCAGTGCCCGCACCTGGACGCGGTATTTGTCCCCGTGGGCGGCGGAGGCCTGATCGGTGGAATTGCAGCCTATATCAAGGCCTTGCGGCCAACCGCGCAAGTCATCGGGGTGCAGCCGGAGGAGAGCCAGGCGATGCGCGCCTCGCTCCGGGCCGGCTCCCGGGTCACGCTCGATCACGTCGGCACCTTCGCCGACGGGGTGGCGGTGAAGCGGGTCGGCGAGCTCACCTTCGCCCTGGCGCAACGCCACGTGGATGAGATCGTCACCGTCAGCACCGACCAGATCTGCTCGGCCATCAAGAGCATCTACGAGGAAACGCGCAGCATCATGGAGCCTGCGGGCGCCCTGGGGGTCGCCGGGTTGCGCCAATGGCTGGCTGGGCATCCCCAGCAAGACAAGACACTGATCGCGGTCAACTCGGGCGCCAACATGAACTTCGACCGGCTGCAGTTCGTGGCCGAGCGCACGCTGACCGGGGAGAGGCGCGAAGCGCTCTATGCGGTGACCATCCCCGAAAAGCCCGGCGCGCTGCGCTACTTCTGCGAGCACATCGTGGGCGAGCGCAACATCACCGAGTTCAACTATCGCCTCGCGCGGCGGGACGAGGCGCACATCTTTGTCGGCGTAGGCGTCCAGAGCGGCGAGGAGCGCGCCGCCGTCGCGGACCTGCTGCGGCAGCACGGCTTTGCCTACCAGGATCTCACGGACAATGAGCTCGCCAAGGAGCACATCCGGCACATGGTCGGGGGCCGCTCCGCGGAAACGGCCGGCGAGGTGCTCTACAAGTTCGAGTTTCCCGAGCGTCCCCGCGCCCTGCGGGACTTCTTGGCCGCGATGAGCGGCGGCTGGAACATCTCCCTGTTCCACTACCGCATGCACGGCGCGGACTTCGGCCGCGTCCTGGTGGGCTTCGAGATTCCGGCGGGAGAGGAGCCGCGTTTCGAGAGCTTCCTCAAGAACCTGCACTACGAGTACGAGGAAGAGACAGGAAATCCGGCGTACCGGTTGTTCTTGTAGCCGGGTTGGCGCGCACGGCTTCCCAGCGCTCGGGAAAGCTCGTCCGGTCTCCGTGCAAATCCTGCGGGTATTCGCTAGGGTCCTGGGAAGGGGAGCGTCGGCCCATGCGGGCATGGGCGGGCTTTGCGGACATCCCACGGGGACAGCGCATGAATCTCAACGATACGCGGGAACAGGCCGCCTTTCGCGCACAGGTGCGCGAGTGGATCGCGCGGGAGGTGCCGGCCAACCTGAAGAACCTCAGGCAGGCGATCGTCCAGGGCCCGGGCATCAGCCACGAGAAGCTGCGGCCATTGGAGGATGCGCTCGCCACGCGCGGCTGGAACGCGCCGGGCTGGCCGAAGGAGTACGGCGGGGCGGGCTTCGACCTGAGCCAGCTCGTCATCTTCTACGAGGAATGCGCCAACGCCGGCATGCCGGATCACCATACGTCCGGCCTCGATATGCTCGGCCCCATCCTGATGAAGTACGGCACCGAGGAACAGAAGCGGAAGTTCCTGGAGCCCACCGGGCGCGGGGAGCTGCTCTGGGCGCAGGGCTACTCGGAGCCCCAGGCGGGCTCGGACCTGGCCAGCCTGGCGCTGAAGGCCGACATCGTCCCCGACGGCTTCGTGCTCAACGGGCAGAAGATCTGGACCTCGAAGGCCCATGAGTCGGACTGGCTGTTCCTCCTGGCGCGGACGGATCCGAAGCCCAAGAAGAAGCAGGACGGCATCAGCTTCCTGCTGGTCAAGCTGGACACGCCCGGCCTCGATATCCGGCCCATCGTCACGATGGACGGCTTCACGCACTTCTGCGAGACGTTCTTCGACAACGTGAAGGTGCCCAAGGAAAACCTAGTCGGCCAGCTGCACAAGGGCTGGGAGGTGGCCAAGGCGCTGCTGGGTCACGAGCGCTTCACCCATCCCACGGCCAACGCGCATCTCCACCTCAACGCGATCGAGAATCTCAAGGCGGACGCGCGGCGGATCGAGGACGGGGACCGCGTGCTGTGGGACAACCCGGTGCTGCGGCGCAAGGTCGCGGCGCTGGAGATGGACGTGGATTGCCTGAAGTACACGCGCTACCGGGCGCTGACGAAGGTGGAGCGGGGCGAGGCGCCGGGCCCGGAAACCCAGATCTTCAAGCTCTTCGGCGCGGAGCTGATGCAGCGCATCGTGGAAGTCCACCAGGAAGTCGCCGGCCCCTTCGGCACCGAATCGGACGCCACCGAGCTGGGCAATGGCCCGGGCGAAGTGTCTCGCCACGGCGCCAACATCCGCGCGGCGACGCTGCGGGGCGGTACGTCTGAAGTGCAGCGCAACGTCGTCTCCAAGCGCGTGCTCAACCTGCCCGAGGCGAAGGGCGGCGCGCGCGGCTAGCCTCGGCCATTCGGCGCAGGCCGGCGTTTGGCGTGGGCTAGGGAAGCATGGTCCCGGGAAACGAATCATGAGCAGCGCACGAACCCGCGCCGCCCAAGCGGCGGCAGTGCAGGCCACATCGCTGCAGGCCACAGCGCTGCAGGCCACATTGCCCCAGGCCACGGCGCTGCAAGTCACTCCGCTGAGCCCCGCCCTCGGCGTTCGGATCGCGGGCGTGGACCTGGGCCGGCCGCTCGCAGCGGCGACGTGGACGGCGTGCGAGCGGGCGTTTGTCGAGCACCACCTCGTCTCGTTCCCGGGTCAGACGCTCACGGAGGAGCAGTTGCTGGCGTTCAGCCGGCGCCTGGGCGAGCTCGAGCCGCACGTCCTCAGCCAGTACCATCATCCCCAGCATCCGGAAGTGCTGCTGCTCTCCAACGAGGTGCGGGACGGCAAGGCGGCTGGTCTGGCTGACGCGGGCACCTACTGGCACTCGGACTTGTCCTACAAGGCGCGCCCCGCGCGTGCCACCGTGCTCTACGGCATCACGATCCCGGACGAAGGGGGCGATACCCTCTTCGCCAACCTCGAGCGGGCGTACGAGGATCTCTCCGCGGACATGAAGCACGAGCTGGCGGGCCTCAAAGCCGTCCACAACTACGCCTACCGCAGCAATCAGCTTGCCGCGGAGCTCCGGGTGCGCCAGCCCCTCACACCCGAGCAGCTCGCCGCCACGCCGAGCGTGGAACATCCCGTCGTGCGCACCCATCCGATCTCGGGCCGCAAATCCCTGTTCATCAATCCCGGCTTCACGGTGCGCTTCGCGGGGATGCCCGATGCCGAGAGCGATGCCCTCAAGCAGAGGCTGTTCGATCATTGCCTGCAGGCCAGGTATCAGTGCCGGTACAAGTGGCGTCCGGGTAACCTGCTGTTGTGGGACAACGCAGCGGTAATGCACGCGGCGACGACCCGGGACTTGGACCCCTCCCGTCATCGCACCCTTTGGCGGACGACCGTGCGCGGCGATGAGCCGGTCTAGGGCTGGCGCAGCTATAGCGCTTCGCTAACTCCCTGCATGGCGCGCCGGTTCCCATCATCCACAGCCAGGCATGCATTCGCAGGCGTGTTTCCACGCCCCCGAAAGCCGGTTTGAAGCCGCAGATCAGGCTCGCCGAGGAGTTCGGTACGCCCAGGGCAAGTCGACGGAAGACTATTTGTGTTGGACAATAGGCTCCAAGAAAAAGGAGCCTACGCCCTACTCGGGAAAGTGCTTGACTTCGTTTTGAGTGTAAGATAAATGATACATGATGACATACGGGAGGGCGTCTCCCGACCGCAGCTTTCCTGCAGCCACAGTCAGCCAGGGACTGGCCTGAATTCACCCAAACTCAGAGAAGGCGGGGCCCACCATGAACAACCACGATTTCGCACCTGCCTCAGGAAACGGGGAAAGTGATCCAAAGTCCATTGCCGCGCAAGGAACATTGAAAATAACGGCAAAATACGCCATCACAGTTTCGAACGAATTGTTTCATAACGGGAACGTAGAGGCCTGGGTCAATATCGTCGAAAGCTATAAAGCTAAGTACCCCGACTTGGATGTGCATATTTTTTTCGGAGGGAAAGCCGTCGAGAATATACAGGGCCTATTCAAATGGGGCATGGTGAAGAACAGCGACGCGATTCTGTTCAGCGTGTCCGGGGCCGACATCCAAGGCGTGGCCAAGCTGAAGCGCTACCTCTATGAAGGCGCCAGTCGCGGGTATCTGGCCTACGTCAAGAAGGACGTCAACAAAGTGCTGCCACTGTTCTAGCCCGCCGCGCTCGCCGCACGAAAGGGCTTGCGTAGTTCGGACTTCAGGATCTTGCCGGCGCCGCTCTTGGGCAATTCCCCCCGGAAGTCTACAGCCAGGGGGCACTTGAAGCGCGCAATCAGCCCCTGGCAGTGTGCAATCAGCTCGGCTTCGCTCGCGCTCGCTCCCGGCCGCAGCACGACCACCGCCCGCACCGTTTCGCCCCAGCGCTCGTCCGGCACGCCGATCACCGCCGCTTCCAGCACGGCGGGATGCCGGTACAGCGCGTTCTCGACCTCGCTCGAGTAGATGTTCTCCCCGCCGCGGATGATGACGTCCTTCGCCCGGTCCACGATGAACAGGTACCCGTCGGCGTCCGCGGTGGCGAGATCGCCTGTGTGCAGCCAGCCTCCGGCGAGCGCGGCCTGGGTCTCCTGGGGCCGCTGCCAGTAGCCGAGCATCACGTTCGGGCCGCGCGCCTGGATCTCGCCCACCTCCCCCGGGGCGCAGGGGCGCCCGTCGGGCTGGACAATGCGCACCTCCGCGCCGAGGATCGGCTGGCCGCACGAGGCCAGCCGCCGCAGCCCGGCCTCCGTCGCCGGAAAGCCGAGGTCGCGCGCGGGCGTCACGGCGAGGAACGGCGCGGATTCGGTCTGGCCGTACGCCTGCTGCAGGATCGGGCCGAAGCGCCCGATGGCCGCCTTGAGCGGCGCGACGGGCATGGGCGAGGCGCCATAGAGCACGCGCCGCAGGCTGCGCAGGTTGCGCGTCGCCACGGACGGCTCTTGCAGCAGCATCAGCACCATCGTCGGCACGATGGACGTGGCCGTCACGCCGTGCGCCTCGATCAGGGCCAGCGCCTGGGCCGCGTCGAAGCGCTCCATGAACACGTGCAGCCCCCCCAGGGCCGTGATGGAGAAGCACGCCCAGGCGTCGGCCAAGTGGAACATCGGCGCCGCATGCAGCCACACGTCGCGGCCGCTCAGCTCCATCATCTCGATCGCGTGCCGCGCATTGGACAGCACGTTGCCCTGGCTGAGCATGACGCCCTTGGGCAGCCCGGTGGTCCCGCCCGTGTAGCACAGCAGGTACATCCGCTCCGCCGGCCAGTCCGCGGGCGCCTCGCTCCAAGGTGCGCTCGCCGCGATCCATTCCTCGTAGCCCCGCCGGCTCAGGCGTCCGTCGGCGCTGCGGCCGCACGGCCCGTCAAGCAGGACGATGTGCTTCAGGTCCGGCACCTCGGAGGCGATGCGCTCCAGCGCGGGGAGAAAGCTCGCGCCGACGAGCAACAGCTTAGCGCCGGAGTCGCGCAGGATGAACGCCGTTTCCGGCGGAGCGAGGCGGGTGTTGAGGGGCGTCAGCGCGACGCCGGCCAGGGATGCGGCGAAGAACGCCTCCATCATCCGATGGCCATTGAGCGACAGGCACGCGACCACGTCGCCGGGCCCGAGCCCCAGGCCGCGCAGGCCGCCCGCCAGGCGCCGCACCCGTCCGGCCAGCTCCGCATAGGTGCTGCGGACCGGGCCATCCACGACGGCAGGCAGCTGCCCGTAGAGCGCGTCAGCGCGCAGGATGAGGTCGTGGATGAGCATGGCGCCTCATGTCCGCAGGGATGCGTTCCGTTTGCAGCGACTCTAGCAGATCGAACGCGGCAGGCGCGTGGGAGGAACGGAGCCGCGCACGCATTTGTGCAAAAGGGGCTGGACAATCGGTTTCCGGTCCCGCATCGTCAGGCGGAAGTGTTCACGGCGCGCAGTGAACAAGACGAAAGGAGGTGATCCGATGCCAGAGTCCATGAGTCGGCCTTTTTCAGCCACCGCCAATGGGAAGAAGGCGGGGATTCGAGGTGCGGATATCCAGGAGGGTTCAGCGGCTTAGAGCCGTCTTGAGATCACCTCGATTCCTTTAGACATCTCGGCCGGGAAGCGCCCGTGGCAAGGGCAGTTTCCCGGCCGTTTTTGTTTCGTGGCGGGGCGGCCAGCGTCTTTTTTGTGCCGGGGCGCGCCGGAAGTTGGCGTTATGCCGGCCGCAGGTCGAACGGCGCGGGGTGAACGCCGCCCGTCAGCTCTTTGCGCCGGCAGCCACCGCGTCAAGCCAGCGGATGGCGTCCCGCAGATAGGCCATGCGCGTCTCGAATGCGACGCCGGCAGGCAGGGGTTGGATCTTGATGCCCAGGATGTCCAGGGCGCTCCCGGCCTCGCGCAAGCAGGCCCCGGCGCGCTCCGCCGTCAGCAGGGAGCGCTCGGCCCCGTGCCGGATGCCGAAGGCGGGGGCAAAGGGCGCATGGGTATCCTGCCAGTCGCCATATACCGCATCCTGCGCGCACGCCCCCGACAGCATCAGTCCGCACAGCAGGCCCTTCGCCCGCGCCGTCCGGACATGGGCCAGCGGCGTGTCCGGGTTGCGGCCCTCGATGGCGGAGCGGCCCCAGTTGATGACGATCCCGGCGGGCGTGGCCGTGGCCTCGGTCGCCGCGAGGGCTTCGCATTCGCTCTCGAGCGGCAGGAAGCCTTTCTGCGGCGGCTGCCCCAGCACGTACGCGTCGCAGTGCTCCACGGCCAGCCGCGCGCCGCCCCAGTTCCAGCCGCGGATCTCCCGCAGGGAATCCGCCAGGGCTTCGGCGCTGGCCACGACTCCGGGCGGGCCTTGGCGTGGAGCGGTGTGCAGCTCGACCGCCGCCACGACTTGCCTGCCGAAACGGCCGTTCAGAGTGGCGGCCGCATCCCGCAGCCGCCGGCAGTAGTCCAGCGCCGCGGTGCGGCCCGCGGTCGAGTGCGAAGCGAGGCCGAAGTGCGGGTCCCTGGCGAGGGCGTCCATCGTGCCCGGCAATCCGGTCAGCACATAGCTCCACTCGGCCTTCAGGTTCCCCAGCAGCGCCGCGACGTCGTGCGGATGCAACGTGCCATAGAAGGGCAGCTCGAGCCCGCGTAGGCCCGCCAGAACCCGCAATGCCGCGAAATACCGCGCTTCCAGGGCCGGATCGTAGGTTGGGGGCTTGGGCGCCGCGGCGTAAGCGCCTAGCACGTAAGTCATGGGTCTCCCCAAGGCGGAGGATGTTCCATCCCGGTATCGCCCCTCAACCCCAAAGATGCAATCGGCGCCAGGATGCAACCGCAGCAGACCGGCAGCCGGGCAGCGCGTGGAGCGCGGGCGGCGGCGGGCTATGGCATGGGCTAGGGCCTGTGCTCCGGCGGAAACACACGGTTGCGCGCAAGCAGGTTGTTCGTGGCTTGGAGATAGCTCTGGAACTCGCGCACGACCTCCGGCTCGCCCGCGCGGCTCAACTCGGGGAGCAGGTTGCGGGTTTGGCCCGGATCACCGTTGATGCGATACAGGGCGAGCGGCCGCGTCAGGTCGTGCAACACCAGCGCGTCTCCGGATAGCCAGGCCGCCTGCCCGCCCAGGCCGAACATGACGAAGCGGTGGGGCGCGGGCGCGAGCAGGGAATTGCCCGCGAAGTTTTGCCGCGCGGAGATTCCCAGCAGCTGGAGCGCGGTCGGGGCGATGTCCACCTGCCCGCCCAGGGTCGCGTTGACCGCGTCGCGGGGAAAGGCCGGATCCCCCGGCACCAGGATCAGCAGGGGGATGTGCATCGCCTGCCGCCGCGTCAGGCCGGGGCCGCCCAGGTTGTGATCGGCGGTGATGATGAACACCGTGTCGCGCCAGTAGCTCGACGCGCGCGCCAGCTCGAAGAAGCGGCCCAGGGCCTGGTCCGTATAGGCGAAGCTGTTCAGCAGCGCGGCATGCGGCGTGTCCGGCGCGAACGTGCGGAAGCTCGGGTCGGGCAACTCGTAGGGCATGTGGGAGCTCAGCGAGAAGAAGAAGGCGAAGACCGGCTTGCGCGCCGCTTCCAGCTCGGCGTGGAGCCGCTCCAGGGCGTAGTGGTCGAAGATGCCCCAGGTGCTGTCCGACTTGTACGCGGCATCGGGAAAATCCTCCTTCGCGATGTAGCGGTCGAACCCGGAGCGTGCCGCGAACTGGTCAAACCACATCGAGCCCCGTTCCGCGCCGTGCAGGAACAGCGTCGTATAGCCCGCGTCCTTGAGGATGCGCGGCAGGCTGGCCATGCGGCTCTGCTCCAGGGTCGAGCCGAGCAGCGTCGTCGGCAGCGCTGGGTAGCCGGTCAGGATGGCGGGCACGCCCTCCAGCGACCGCGTTCCGTTGGCGTAGAAGTCGGTGAAGCGCATGCCCAGGCGCGCCAGCCGGTCTAAGTTCGGCGAGGCGCTCGGCTTCGCCCCGTACGAGCCCATCAGCTGGGGCGAGAAGCTCTCCAGCGTGAGAATGACCAGGTTGCGGGGCCGCGGCACGGGCGGCACGCGCTGCTCGCGCAGCAGGGGATATTCCGGGTCGAGCGGCGGATCGGCGAGGCCGAGCAGGCGCCGGGTTTCGGCCTCGGCTGCTGGCTCCGGATAGTAGGACAGCAGCAGGTTGCGCCGCTCCAGCGCCTTGAGCGCGGTGAACGCCGGGTTGAGGGCAAGATGGCCCAGCGCCATGTCGTCGCCGCGAAAGGCCATGTTCTCGCTGAGCGGCTTGACCTGGGCCCCGCCGCGCGCGGCCAGCACCGTGCCCAGCAGCAGCACGGCGGCCTGGCCGAAGCGCGCCCAAGGCCGCACGGGCCGCGGCGGCCGCTTGATGGCCCGCGCCAGCAGCCACGCCGTGCCGGCGGCTCCCGCCAGCAGGCTCGCGCAAATCGTCAATGTGGGAAACAGGTATCCCTGCAGCAGCATCGCGGCGATGGGGGCGGCATCGGCCCGCATGCCCCACAGCTCGAACGACACCCGGCGTCCGACGAAGCCGTAGTAGTACAGGTCAATCCCTCCCAGCAGCCCCAGCCCCAGCAGGAGCGCAACGGTAAGCAGGAGCCAGGCCCAGCCGGCCCACTGCCGCACGGCCCAGCGCCGCGGACCCCGGTTGCCCGTGCCCCAGCCGCCCAAGCCCATCAACGCGAGGGCCGGCAGGCCGGTCAATGCGAAGACCACCGCCAGGTCGAAGCGGAGGCCCACCAGCAGGCTCAGGGCGAGTTCGCCGGCCGGCGTCGCGGAGAAGCTGGCCCAGTAGCGCAGCAGGAACGCGAGCCGAAACGCCGTGAGCAGCACCAGCAGCGCGGCCCACCCGATGACTAGCGAACGCAGCACCCCGCCATCTATCCAGCCGCCATACCGTCGGCCGCCGACCAGGCCGTTGGAATGCGCAGGGGACGCGGGCACGGCTGGAGGAGGCTGCGGCATCGGTTCGGCGAGCGGGAATGGAGGCGGGCGCGGAAACGCGGCGAGAGCGCGTCGCAAGCCCACCTTAATGGATTCCGCGCGGCGGGGAAACCGGAACGGACTGGCGGTCGTGGATCCATCTGGTGAGGCAGCCGTGAATTGCAGCAACGGACTCGTCGCACGCGCCCGGTGTGACATGAATGGTCATTTGGAGCGCAAGGAAAAATCGGCTTGTGTCTCCCGTCTGGCCCACGACCCGCTCTTGACCGCGTTACTGTCATGGGGCATGGTGACAGCGAGACAGTGGCGCCTAGCGGGCGACGCGGGCGCGGCGCTTCGGGGGTGCTGCCGCGCGGAATGCGTCGCAGGCGACCGTCCGGATTCCGCCCTTTGGGGACGGTGGGGGATGGACCGCAGGCCAGGGAAGGCCGACACAGAAGGATTTGCCGGGGAGAGAGCGCCGATGTTGAATCCGAAATCGTACGGACTGGACGACCTGGTGGGAGACCTGCGGGCCATCGCAGCCCGCGGCGCGGACGAGCACGCCATCCTGCGGCAGGTGCGGCCGCTGGCACGGCGCATGGTGGGCGACCTGAGCTGGTTGCGCCGGGAGCACTACGAGTGCGATGAGGCGCAGGGCTTCGGCGTGCACCTGCTGCATGAGGAGCCGGATCACGCCTTGGCGGTGTTCGCGATTTCCTGGCTGCCCGGGCGGGGCGCCCCGCCCCACAACCACGGCACCTGGGCGGTCGTGGCGGGCGCGGAAGGCGCGGAAAAGAACACCTACTGGCGGCGACTGGACGACCGCAGCCGGCCCGGCCATGCAGTACTGCGCGTCTGCGGGTCGAAGCGGATCCACCCCGGTGGGGTGTACACCCTGACCAGCGACGCCATCCACAGCGTCACCAACGAATCCCGGCGCGTCACGGTGTCGCTGCACATCTACGGCCGGCATCTCAATTATACCGGCCGCTCCCAGTTCGATCCGGACGCCCAGGCCGAAAAACCCTTCCTGCTCGCCGTCAACTGACCGCGCGGGAGCCGCGGGTTTGCATTGCACGCCGGCTCCCGCCCTGGCAGCGCCGCACCGCCACGCCGCTACACCGCCACACTTTTGCACCGCCACTCTGTTGCACCGCCGCTCCGCCGCAGCGCCACTCCGCCGCACAGTCGCGCATTCGGGGCGCCTGCGCGGATGCGCGAAGTATGCTACGGCTTCGGCGTGCGCCGGGATTCCGGGGACTGTCCAGTCTTCAAGGGGCGGTGCAGTTCTCAAGGGGCCGCGTGGGCAAGTTGCCTGCCGGCGGCGATCGCGCCTCCCCGCTCCCGCACGATCCGGGGAATTTCCATGAGCAAGGTGGCGATCTTCGTCGAACTCGAAGCCAAGCCCGAATCTTTCGAGGCATTCCGCGCGGCCATGCTGCGGCACGCGGCCCTGTCGCTGAAGGAGGATCCCGGCTGCCGCCAGTTCGACATCTTCGTGCCTCAGGAGCTGCCCAACACGCTCATGGTGTACGAGATCTACGACGACGAAGCGTCGTTCCAGGGCCACGCCCAGTCCAAGCACACGGCCGCCCACGGCGCGGCCACCCGCGCTATGGTCGCGCGCCGGCGGCTGGTGAAGGCGCAGGTCGTCTCGGGCTAGTTACTGTCCACTCACGGTCCTCCCCCGCCGAAACAGGAGCGTCATGCCGTTCGCGACGGTGCAAGGCATCCGGCTGTACTACGAGGAGCACGGCAGCGGCACGCCGCTGGTATTCGTGCATGAGTTCGCCGGGGATTACCGCAGCTGGGCGGCCCAGGTGCAGTTCTTCGCGCGCCGCTACCGCTGCGTTACGTACAACGCGCGGGGCTATCCGCCCTCGGAAGTTCCCGCCGCCGCCGAGCAGTATTCCCAGGATCAGGCGGCCGAGGATCTGCTGGGCGTGCTCGACACCCTGGCGCTCGAGCGCCCCCACATCGTCGGGTTCTCGATGGGCGGGTATGCCGCGCTGGTGTTCGGGCTGCGCTATCCGCAGCGGGCGCGCTCGCTGACGCTCGCCGGCGTCGGTTACGGCAGCACGCGGGACCGTTCGGATTTCGAGCGGGACGTGGAGCTGTCCGCCGCCCGCTTCGAGCGGGAAGGGATGGAAAAGATGGGCGACGTGTACTCGCGCGGGCCCACGCGCGTGCAGTTCGAGGACCAGGACCCGCGCGGCTACGCGGAATTCCGCAGCCAGTTCCTGGGCAGCTCGGCGCTGGGCCATGCCCAGACGCTGCGCGGCGTGCAGAAGAAGCGCCCGTCGGTGCTGCAGCTCGAGGCGGGCCTGAAGGCGCTGCGCGTGCCGACCCTGATCGTGACCGGGGACGAGGACGAGCCCTGCCTCGAGCCGGGCCTTTTCATGAAGCGCGCGATCCCCTCCTCCGCGCTTATTGTGATGCCGCGGGCGGGCCACGCAGTGAACCTGGAGGCTCCGGACGCCTTCAACCGGCACGTGCTGGAGTTCGTGACGCAGGTGGACGCCGGCCGCTGGCCGCTGCGCAATCCGGCCAGCCTGAGCAGGTCCGCGGTTTTGCCGGCCGAGGAAGTGCGGCGCTAGGCGCCTTGGGAGCAAGTAGGAGCGAGATCCGCGCGGCGCGGAGCCAGGAGAGCGGGAGGCAAGCGGGATGAGCGAGGGCGCACAGGGACTGGGCGGGATCCGCATCATCGAGGCCGGCGGCGGCGTCGCGGCCTCCCTGGCGGGCAGGCTGCTGGCCGACCTGGGCGCAACCGTCGTCAAGCTGGAGCCCTCCGGGGGCGATCCGGTGCGGCAGCGCGGCCCGTTCGCGGGCGACGGTCCCGCCGGCGAGCGCAGCGGGCTCTTCACCGTGCTTAATGCCGGCAAGCGCAGCCTCGTCGCCGACCTGCACAGCGCGGCGGGGCGGGACTTGCTCGACGGGTTGGTGCCGCATGCCGACCTGCTCATTCACTCCTGCCCGCCCAAGGACCTCGCACGCTGCGGGCTCGCGTGGGAGCGGCTGAGCGCCCTCAATCCAGCGCTGGTCGTGCTGGCCGTGAGCCCGTTCGGGCACACCGGCCCGTACCGGGACTTCGTCGCGGCGGACTTGAATCTGATCCACGCGGGCGGCTGGGGCTGGCTCTGTCCGGGGCCCGGCACCGATCCGAGCCTGCCTCCCATCAAGCCCTTCGGCCAGCACGCGTGGGTGCAGAGCGCGTTGCACGGCGCGGTCGCGGCCCTGGGGGCGCTCTTCGCCGCGCGGGCGACCGGGCAGGGCGAGCACATTGACCTCTCCGCGCAGGAGGCGGTGCTGACCGTCACCGGGCGGAACTTCATCAGCACAAGCTACGGGGGCCAGATTGACGGCCGCCTTTCGCCGCGCGCCTACGCGCCCAATGGCTTCTTTCCGTGCCGCGATGGGTACCTGTACCTGGTGTGCATCGAGGAGGAGCAGTGGCAGCGCCTGGTGGAGCTGATGGGCGCGCCGGCCTGGGCCAGCGAGCAGCGCTTTGCCACCAAGGACATTCGCGGCCAGCACGAGGCGGAGCTCAACGTCCACCTGCGGGAGTGGATCGGGACGTGGGCCGTCGAGGAGCTCTTCAAGGCGTGTCAGGAACGGCGCATCTGTGCCTGCCCGGTCTACCGCAGCGGGCAGCTTGCCGGGCAGGAACACCTCAAGGCGCGGGAATTTCCCCACCTGCTGGAGCAGCCCGGCCTGGGCAAGCTGCGCGTTCCGGGTCCGCCTTATCGGTTGCTGCACTCCTGGTGGGAGCCGCGCGGAGCGGCGCCGCGGCTGGGCGAGGCGCAGGCCCTGGGCGCCCGCGCGCTCGGTAATGGCGCGGCCGGCAAAGGCCCTGCGGGCAATGGAGCGCCGGCCAACGGGCCGCTCGGCCATGGCGCGCTCGGCAGCGACCGGGCTGCGCTGGCGCCGGTATCTCCCGCAAACGGCGGGCAGGGCGTCGCGCGGCCGGCAGCGACGACCGCCGGGAATGGCCATGGAAACCCGCCGCGGCCGCTGACGGGGGTGAAGGTGCTCGACTTCACCTGGGTCTGGGCCGGGCCGCACTGCACGCGGCTGCTCTCCGACCTGGGCGCCGACGTGGTGAAGGTGGAATCGGCCGCGCGGCTCGACCTGCTGCGGCGCGGGGGAGTGTGGGCGCGCGAGCTGGAGCCGGGCGTCAATCGGCGCGGAACCTTCAACCAGCTCGGCCAGGGCAAGCGCAGCCTGCAGCTGAGCCTGATCCAGCCCGAGGGCTTGGCACTGGCGCGCCGGCTCGCGGAACAGGCGGACGTGGTGGTGAGCAACTTCGGCACCGGCGTGATGGAGCGCTTCGGGCTGGGCGCGGAGGCGCTGCTCAAGCTCAAGCCCGAGTTGATCGTCTGCGCCATCTCCGGCTTCGGCCAGACCGGCCCCTATCGCCACTACATGGGCTACGGGCAGGCGGCCGTGCCGCTGAGCGGAATCTCCGCCCTGACCGGCTACCGGCCCGGCGAGCCCCAGGAGGTGCACATCGCCTACGGCGATCCGGTCTCCGGCGTGTTCGGGGCGCTGGGGATCGCGGCGGCGCTGGTGGCGCGCCAGCGGCACGGCGGTAGCCAGGAGGTCGGTGGCGGCCAGCGGAACGGCGGCGGCCAGTTCATTGACGTCTCGCTGTGGGAAGCGCTGGTGTGGACCAGCCTGGAGGCGTGGATGCCGGCGGCCTTGCCGGAGCATCCGCGGGACAACCCGCCCCTGGCGCCGATGGGCAATCGCGACCCGTGGTGGGCGCCCCATAACTGCTACCGCTGCGCCGGGGAGGACGCCTGGGTCTCGATCGCCGTGACGGAGGAGGCGCAGTGGCCCGCCCTGTGCGCGGCGCTGGGCCAGCCGGCCCTGGCCGAGGACGCCCGCTTCCGCACGGCGCCGGACCGCAAGGCCCACGAGGACGCCCTCGACGCGCTGATCGGCGCGTGGACGCGCGGGCTGGAGCGCTGGGAGGTGACGCGCCGGCTGCAAGCGGCGGGCGTGGGAGCGTTCCCGTCCCTCAACGCCCAGGAACTCGCCGACGATCCGCACCTGGCGGCGCGCGGCTACTTCGGCCTGGCGCCGCATCCCGAGGTGGGCGTGCGCGCGCACCTGGGCGTGCCCTGGCGCATGACGCGGCGGCCCAGCGGCGCGTGCGGCCCAGCGCCGCTGCTGGGCCAGCACACGGACGAGGTGCTGCGCGATTGGTTGGGGGCGGACGCGGCTCAGCTGGCCGCGTGGCGCGCCGCGGGCGTGCTCACCTGAGAGCACGGGCTGGACGCGCGGTTTTGGCGGATAATCCTTCGAGGCCGCAGGAACCTGCTCACGTGCGGAGGCCCTCATGTCTCTGTCTGTTGCGATACGCATCGGCTGGATGGGATTCGTGACCTGGATCGTTCCGCTTGCCATATCGTTCGCGTTCTACGGAAAAGACGGTCAGCTTCAGATTCCGCTTGGCACATTCAAGTCCATCATGTTCGTTTCGGGCACCGCCGTCGCCGTCGGGATGCTGATCCTGCTTTTTCGCAATGGAGCGCTCGTTCGGCATGCAGGGCTAGTCACGGGGATCGCGTGGCTTGCCATCAACATCGTGCTCGACTTACTCGTCCTCGTCGCCGGCTTCGGAATGTCGCTCGGTACGTACTTCTCGACGATCGGCCTGGGCTATCTCGCGATTCCCATCCTGACATTCGGGGCGGAACGCCTGGCCAGTGGAGCGACACGAACCTGAGCCAGGGCGGGCAGCGCAAGGGAAATGTTTGCGCAAGGGTCGCGGAACCGGATATGGAAAAGGGGCCTGGAAGCGAGAGGGAAGACCGACCCTGCCGATCGGCGGCAGCAAGGCTGGGACCATGCGTGGAGGTGGATCCGATGAACAGATTGCGTGCAGGTGGAATGGGCGTGTTGGGCGGGCTCTTCGCGCTGCTGCTGTTGGCCGCACCGGTCCGTTCGCAGACGGTGGAATTGCGGCTTTCCGACTGGGTGCCGCCGTCTCATCCCTTGAACACCACGGGCTTCCCCCAATGGGGGGAGGCGATCGCGAAGGATTCCAACGGGACGCTCAAGGTGCGCATCTTTCCCGCGCAGCAATTGGGACAGGCCAAGGACCACTACGATATGGCCCGCGACGGGATCGTGGACTTCGGCTACATCAATCCCGGCTACACGGCCGGCCGTTTCCCCATCATCGCCGCCGGCGAACTGCCCTTCCTGATGTCGAACGCGAAGGATGGCTCGGCGGCCCTGGACGAGTGGTACCGGCCGTATGCGAAGACCGAAATGGCGGACGTACACTACTGCCTCGCCTTCGTGCACGACCCGAGCACCATTCACGCGAAGAAAATGATCACCCGGCCGGACGAGATTCGCGGGCTGAAGGTGCGGCCGGCGGACGCGACCATCGCCAATCTGGTCGCATCGCTGGGCGGGTCGAGCGTACAGGTGAGCGCCCCCGAAGCGCGGGAAGCCCTCGAGCGGGGCGTGGCCGACGCGATCACGTTTCCGTGGAATTCATTGATATTGTTCGGGATTGATAAGTCTGTGACGTACCACATGGACGCCCCGTTCTACGTGACGACGTTCGTCATCGTGATGAACAAGGCCCGCTACAACTCGCTGAATGCGGTCCAGAAGAAAGCCATTGACGAGAACTGCAATCCGCAGGCGGCCAAGAGGGTCGCGGAAGGCTGGGCCGACTGGGAGGCCGCGGGCCGCGCGCTGCTGCTGAAGAATCCCGCGCACCACATCTACCCCATCTCCGCCGCGGACCTGGACGCCTGGCGCAAGGCCGCGGAGCCGCTCCACAAGACCTGGGCCGCCGACGTCCGCAAGGTGGGCCAGGATCCGGACAAGGTGATGGGTGAGCTGGAGGCGACGCTGAAGCGCTACAATTCCGCCAGCTAGGATCCATGAGCGAATCGCGCTGGTTCGGGCCGCTGCTGCGAGGAATCGAGTGGCTTGCGGCCCTGTTCCTGGCCATCATGACCGCACTGACGTTCGTCGCGGTGATCCTGCGCTATATCTTCAACTACGTGATCCCCGACTCGTTCGACGTGGCGCGGCTGCTGCTGGGGATCGGGATCTTCTGGGGCATCGCCGCCGCCAACTACCGCAACGAGCACATCGGGATGGACCTGGGGTGGTCCCTGGCGGGTCCGCGGGGACGGCGCCGGATTGACATCTTTTCATCCCTGGTGACGCTGGTCGCGTTCTTCGTGTTCTGGTGGATGTTCTCCTTCAAGGTGCGGGACACGTTCGCCACCGGGGAGACCACGTTCGACTTGCATCTGCCGCTGTGGGGCTTCTACGCCGCGGCGTGGGTGGGAATCACGGCGGGGTGTCTGCTGCTCCTCGTGCGCGTCTGGCGATTGCTAAGCGATCGGCCCGAGACGCGCCGGGAACCGCAGGACGCGTTGCCGCTCGAGTGACCGGCCGGGGATCGCGCATGGACATGACGTGGGTGGCGCTCGCCGCATTCGTGCTGCTGTTCGCGCTGATGGCGCTGCGCGTGCCCATCGGCGTCAGCATGGGCCTGGCCGGCCTGGTCGGATTCGGCTACCTGCAGGGGCTGCAGCCGGCGCTGAAGCTGCTCGCGCTGTCGCCCATCCGCACCGTCACCGACTATTCCTTCGCGGTGATCCCCATGTTCGTGCTGATGGGCAGCTTCTGCACCGCTTCGGGCATGAGCCGCGAGCTGTACCGCGCGAGCAATGCGTGGCTGGGGCACTTCCGGGGCGGCCTGGCGCTGGCCACGATCGCGGCCTGCGCCGGATTCGGGGCGATCTGCGGCTCCTCAGTCGCGACCGCCGCGACCTTTTCTACCGTAGCCTTGCCCGAGATGCAGCGCTTCGGCTACCGGAGCGAAACGGCCGCCGGCGTCATCGCGGCCGGGGGCACGTTGGCGATCCTCATCCCGCCTTCAGTCGTATTCGCCGTGTACGGCCTGCTGACCGACCAGGACATCGGCAAGCTCTTCGTTGCCGGCATCCTGCCCGGCCTGCTGGCGACGGCGATGTACATGCTGACCATCCAGATCATCGCCTGGCTGCGGCCCGGCTCGTATCCCGAGGGAGTGCGAGGCTCCTGGGCCGAGCGCCTGGACTCGATGCGGGACATCTGGGCGGTGGTGGCGCTGTTCCTGTTCGTGATCGGGGGCATGTACGGCGGCCTGTTCACCCCGACCGAGGGCGCGGGCATGGGGGCGGCGGGGGCCTACCTGATCGCGATCGCCCGGCGGCGCCTCACGCTGAAGCAGACCATCGACTGCCTGGTGGAGACGCTGCGCACGTCCGCGGCGATCTTCACGATCCTGATCGGGGCGCTGCTGTTCGGCTACTTCCTCACGCTCACGGAAACGCCGCAGCGCCTGACGGAATGGTTGATCGGCCTGAATATCGGCAGGTACGGCGTGCTCTTCCTGCTGATGGTGATGTACCTCATCCTGGGGTGCATCCTCGACGCGATGGCGATGATCATCCTCACCGTCCCGATCGTGTTCCCGCTTGTCATGAAGCTCGGATTCGATCCGATCTGGTTCGGCGTGATCGTGGTGATGACGGTGGAACTGGCCCTCATCACGCCCCCGGTCGGCATGAACGTGTACGTCATCAAGGGGGTGAACAAGAACCTGGCCTTGTCCGAGATCTTCCGGGGCGTCGCGCCGTTCATCCTCACGGATGCCATCCGCCTGGCGATCCTGATCGTGTTCCCGGCGATTGCGCTGGTATTGCCCAACCGGATGGGTTGAGCCGCGGCCCGGGCCTGCCTGCGCAACGGCGGGGCTGCCTGCGCCCTGCCGGGCGTTGCCGGCTTGCGCGCCGCGCGGCTCAGCCCTTTTTGAAGGCGCGTTCGAGGAAGTCCAGGCGGTCCTGGCCCCAGAACAGCTCGCCCTTGTACACGTAGGAAGGCACGCCGAAGACGCCTGCATTGAGGGCGTCCTGGGTGTTGGCGATGTATTCCTGCTTGACCGCTTCGCTTTCCGCTTCCCGCAGCAGCACCGGCCCGTCCAGGCCCAGGTCGTTGACCACCGACGCGAGGGTCTCGCGGTCGGCGATGTTCTTGTCGTCGGCCCAGCACGCCTTCATGATCGCGAAAGTGATCGTGCCGGGGTCCTCGCCCGTCTGCTCGGCGGCGATGACAGTGCGGGCGGCGAGCTGGTCCGCCACGGGGAAATACTTGGGCTCGATGTTCAGCGGCACGCCGAGAAAATCCCGCCAGCGCCGCAGCTCGAGCAGCCGGTAGGCCTGGCGCTGCGGCGAGCGCTGCTTCACGGGCAGTCCGCCGGTCTTGGGAAACACCACGCTCATGTCCGCCGGCTTGAAATGGACGCGCGCCTTGTATTTCCCGGCCAGCGCCACGAAGCGCACATGCCCCAGGTAGGAGAACGGGGAGGCCAGCGAGAAGAAGTAGAGGACGTCGGAAGATGCCATGGTGCCTCCGCATCGCGAGGAACGGCGGGTCTTCCGCGCCACCGGAGCACGGCACCCCTCTTGTCTCTCGCACGAGCCTGCCCTGTTCGCCGCTGTCTTACCAGACTCTGTCTCAGCAGCTTCTCTCTTGGCAGACTCTGTCTTAGCACCCTCTTAGCATCCTCTGCGCAACAAGAAACCCCCTCGTGAAAACGGTGGCGCGCCCGGACATGCGCGGCCCCGGTCAGTGCCAAAGGCGGAGACCGGACGCGCCCAAGAGCGCCCGGCAGCGCGGGATCGCGTTCTAAAGCAGGGCTAGTCCGCCGATTCGGTGGGCGTCACGGTCAGGCGCAGGCGCTCCTTGCCCCGCAGCAGCGTCAGGGTGACGGGCGTCCCGACGGTCCATTCCGCGAGGAAGCGGTGCAGATCGTCCACCGTCCGCACGTCGCGCTGCTCGATGGCCACGACCAGGTCCCCGGGCCGCAACCCCGCGCGCTCCGCGGGTCCGCCAGACTCGACGGTGTGCACCTCCACCGCCTGCTCCGCGCTCAGCCCGTGGAAGCGCACCAGGCGCCGCTCCAGGGGACGGTGCCCGCCTCCGATCCCGAGGTAGCCGCGCCGCACCCGTCCGCGCGTCAAAAGCTGGGACACGATCCACTGGGCCGTATTGGCGGGAATCGCGAATCCGATCCCCTGGGCCATCATGATGATGGCGGTGTTGACGCCGACCGTGCGGCCCTTCCAGTCCACCAGCGGGCCGCCGGAATTGCCGGGATTGAGCGGCGAGGTGTGCTGCACGATGTTGTCGATGAGCCGGCCGTCGCGGCTGCGCATGCCGCGGCCCAGGGCGCTCACGACGCCGGTGGACACGGTGGACTGGAAGCCGAACGGATTGCCGATCGCGATCACCAGCTGCCCGACCCGCAGCGCGTCGGAGTCGCCGAAGCTCCCGTAGGGCAGGCCGGAGGCCCGGATGCGGATCACGGCCAGGTCCGTCGCGGGATCGTCCCCCACGAGATCGGCCGCCAGGCGCGACCCGTCGGTGAGCACGGCTTCCAGGCGGCTGGCGTCGTGCACGACGTGGCTGTTGGTGAGGATGTAGCCGTCCGGCGCGAGCAGCAGGCCGGAGCCCGCGCCCGTCAGCGGCGCCTCTTCCGGGCGGCTGCGGCGGCGCGCCCGCTCGGGCCGGCCCACCGCGATGTTGACGACCGCGGGCCCGATCTGCTCGACCACGTCCACCACGGCGCGGGAGTAGGCGTCGAGCGCCTCCTGCCCGCCGGAGTCCGGCCCGCCGCCATCTTGAAGATCGCGGGCCGGTTCTGCCGCGTGCGCCGGCTCGGCGGCGTGCGTGGGCACGGCCCCTTCGGGACGGGCGGGCGAGGGAACGGCGTCCTCGCGGATAAGGGTGAGCGCCCGTTGCAGGGCGGGCGTCCGCTGCCTGGCCTGCATGCTCATGGTGATCCTCCCAGTTGGGGAATGCCGCGCTGTCGCACGATCCACAACCGGTCAGTGTAGCACGCGCGGCCCGCCTGCCAAGCGGCCGGCGCGGGGAACACGCCACGCCCGCTCAGGCGAGGAACGCGCGCGCCAAGCGCCACAGGTCGCCCAGGGCCGCGCGCACCTGCCCGCGCAGCAGGTGCCGGTAGAGCAGCGGCAGCAGCTTGGCGTGCCCCGTCGCGTCGGCGCGGAAGAAGTCCTCGGCGACGCCGCACAACGCGGCCGGCAGGACGCTGTACATGCGGGGATGGGCGATCAGGGCGGGCACGTGGCGGAAGGCGCGCAGGTTGCGCGTCACATAGGAGGCGTCCAGGGCGCGCGGATAGGCCGCAAGGCCGCGGGCGGACACGTCGCCGCGCTGCAGGGCCTCGTGCACCGTATCGGCGGCAAGCAGGCCGGAGTGCATGGCATAGTGCACACCCTCGTAGATCACGCCCGCCGCCAGCACCAGCGCCGCCGCGTCGCCTACCAGCAGCAGCCCGTCGCGCACGAGCCTGGGGCGCATGGCGAAGCCGCCCTCCGGGACGATGTGGGCGCCGTATTCGAGCCGCTCCCCGCCCGCGATCAGCCTGCGCACGGCGGGCTGGCGCTTGAAGGCGTCGAGGGCATCGGTGATGCTCAGGCCGCGGGCTTCGAGGGACGGAAGCTGCGCGACGAACCCGACCGACAGGCTGTCGCGGTTGGTATAGACGAAGCCCCCTCCCTGCAGGCCCTGCGGCCATTCGCCCACGAATAGGGCAGCGCAGCCGCCTCCCGCGTCAATCTGGAAGCGATCCTCGATGGTCCTGGGCGCAAGGGCCAGCACCTCGCGCACGCCCAGGCTGTAATGCGCCGGGTTGCGCGGGGGAATCAGCCCCGCCTTCTGCCCCAGCAGGGACAGGATGCCATCCGCCAGGATCACCACCGGGGCGCGGATTTCGCCCTGCTCCCGCCGCACCACGACGCCCGCGATCCGGCCCCGCTCCTCGATCAGGTCGTCCACGACCGTGGACGCGGACAGCACGGCGCCCGCCCGCACCGCTTCGTCGGCCAGCCAGCGGTCGAAGCGGCTGCGGAAGGCCGTGAAGCCGTTGTAGGGCGCCTCCCCGAACGGCTCGCAGGAAAAATCCAGATTCAGGCTGCGCCCGCCCGCCAGGAAGTGCGTGGCATGGCGGGTGACGGGGCGCTCGATGGGCGCGTCGTGGATGAAGTGCGGAAAGTGCCGCGCCAGCTCCAGCGAGTAGATCATGCCCCCGAACAGGTTCTTCGCCCCCGGATAGGCGCCCCGCTCCAACAGCAGCACCTTGCGCCCGTGCCGGGCGAGTCGCCAGGCCGCCGTGCTGCCGGCCGGTCCCGCGCCGACGACGACCGCGTCGAATTCCGGATTCCCGCTCATCGGGGGACTCCCGAACGCGCAGCCGGCCTGGGGCCTCCGTCGGCGGCGCGGTCTGCAACGGCCGCGGCGGCGCCGGCGATGCTGTCGCCGCGCTCCAGGCGCGCGATCAGGGCGGGCAGCAGCGCGTGCAGGTCGCCCACGATGCCCAGGTGCGCGCTGGCGAAGATCGGGGCTTCCGGATCGGTATTGATGGCGATCAGCGTCTCGGGATCTTTCACGCCCACCATGTGGTAGGGCGCGCCGGAGATGCCTACCGCCACGTAGAGCTTGGGCGTGACGATCGCGCCGGTCAGTCCGACCTGCCGCGCGAAGGGCAGCCAGCCCTCGTCGGCGGCGGGGCGCGTGCCCGCGACCGCGGCGCCGAGCAGGGCGGCCAGCCGCTCCACCAGCGCGATGGCCGCGCGCGAGAACGCCCCGCGCCCGAAGGCGACGATGCGCTCGGCGTCGGACACGGCCAGGGTTGCGGCGTCGGGCGAATGAACGCGAGGAGGAATTGGCCAGTCCTGGATCTGCGTGGGGGCCGAGTGCGGCGCAGCCACCTCGCCCACCGCGCCCGGCTGGAGCGTGACGACGAGCGGCGCGTCGAGCGGCACGGAGACGAGCGCCTCGACCTGCGCGCCAAGCAGCGGGCGGGCCGCGACATAGCGCCGGCCGTCGCTGGTCACGGAGGTGGCCTTGGTGACGAGCGCGGCGTTGTGCGCGGCGGCCAGCAGCGGCGCGGTGACCGCCCCGAAGGGATCGGCCAGCAGGATGAACGCGCGCGGCATACCCTCCAGCGCGGCCAGGGGCGAGCGGCCGCTGGAAATGACAGGGTGGGGGAACGTAGTGCCCGGTATCACGCGCAGGTCCGCCACCTGCCCGGCCCGCAAAAGCTCTTGCTCGGCTTCGGCGGGCGGGGCGTCCGCAATGCCCACCAGCGGCAGGCCCAGACGCCGCGCCAGCGCGCCCGCCTCGTAGAGCGCTTCCGGCAGTGCGGGATGGAAGCGGCCCTCGTGGGTGCGGGACAGCCAGACCCACACCTCGGGCAGAAGGCTCATGGCGGCCTCATGGCAGTGTCCTCTTTGCAGGGGACCTATTCCGAATCCAAATCAGCCGCTGTGGATCGTCCCGGCGAGTCCTCACTCTCGCGCCTGACGGCGCGCTCCCTCTCCACTTGGTGGAGAGGGACACTGCCGGGAGATTTGAAGCAGTTACCCTCCCCACAGCGTGGGGAGGGCAGGGTGGGGACAGCCGTGCGGCAATGCAATGACGATTCATTTTCGTTCGGCAATAGTTCTCACTGCCACTCCAGCTCCACTCCGCACAGGCGGCGGGCCGCGCGGTGCCCATCCAGGATTGCCTCGCCCACGTCCTTGGGTGCGAGCGCGTCCCCCGCGCGCAGCACCTCGGCCACCCGGCCGCGCAGGGCGTCGAAGAGCTCGCTGCGGCTGCGGCCCGGGTTGACCGGCACGATCCACTCCACGCCGGACAACGTCAGCTGCGTGCCCGCGTGGATGTCCAGCAGTACCGGATCGGTGCGCACGTCGAGCGCGATGTGGCCCGGATAGAGCGTGAGCGAAGACGCGGCCATGCGCGCATGCCAAAGCTCCAGATCGAGCGTGACGCCGAGATTCTGCCCAACGGCGAAGGCCGAGGTGACGAGGCTGATGCGGCAGCCGCCCGCGGCCAGGTACTCGGCCAGGCTCGTCGCCTGGTGCGAACCGATGTCGTCCAAAATCAGGACGTGGCCCGGCGTGAGACGCTGACCGGACAGCACTTGCACCGGCGTCCGCACGCGCGGACCGTCCATGCCCGGAATGTGCGCCGGGCGGACTTCCTCCTGCCCGGTGGCCACGATGACCGCGTCGGGCCGCTCGGCCAGGATGGCCTCGGCGGTGCCCTCCCGCCCCAGCGCGAGGCGCACTCCATAACGCTTCAACTCGCTGGTCTTGTTCCGGATCAGGTCGCCATACTCCAAGCGCTGGGGCGTCTTGACGATCCAGTTGACGTTGCCGCCCAGGCGCTCCTCCTGCTCCCACAGCGTCACGTCGTGACCATGGTGCGCGGCGACAATCGCGGCCTCCATCCCCGCCGGTCCCCCGCCGATCACGAATACCTTCTTGCGCCGCGGCACGGGGGCGTAGCTCGCGGCCCCGAGCGTGGCCTCGCTCCCGTTGGCGGGATTCTGGATGCAGCTGAGCGGAGAGTTCAGGCCCATTAATCCGATGCAGTACTGGTTGCAGGCGATGCACTTGCGGATCTCGGCGGCCTGGTCCTGCCGGCTCTTGCCGGCCCACTCCGGATCGGCAATCTGCGCCCGCACCACGCCCACGAGGTCGCAGACGCCCTCGCGCAGCAGGCGGTCGGCCATGAGCGGATCGTTGATGCGGCCCACGCCGATCACCGGCACCCGCACCGCCTCGCGGATCGCGGCGGTATGGCCGCTCTGGTAGCCCGCCGGCACGGACATCGGGCCCTCGACCAGGTACAGCCGGCCCGTCGTGCCGATGCTGGTGTTGATGAAGTCCAAAATGCCCAGGCCGTCCAGCGCCGCGGCAATCTCCACCACCTGCTCCAGCGTCAGCCCGCCGTCCTGCAGCTCGTCCGTGCAGAGCCGGATGCCCAGCGCCATGTCCGGGCCGATCGCCTCCCGTGCCGCCTGAAGGCACTGGACGGTCAAGCGCATGCGGCCCTCCAGGGAGCCGCCCCACTCGTCGCGCCGGAGGTTCGTCAGGGGCGAGAGGAACTGGCGCAGGATGCTCGAGTGCGAAGCCTGGAACTCGATCCCGTCAAAGCCCCCGGCCCGCGCATGAGAGGCCACACGGCGATAGCCCGCGATCAATTCGCCGATCTGGCGGGCGTCAATCGTCTGCGGGATTTCGCGGAACAGGCTGTCGGCCACCGATGACGGCCCCCAGAGCGGCTCATCATTGAAAAAGCTGAATCCTTGCAGCCCATTATGGTTGATCTGGCAGAACACCGCCGCGCCCTCGGCCTGCAGTGCGCTGGTCAGGCGCCGGTAGTGGGGAACGACCGCCGGGTCGAAGGCGTGGATCAGCTTCTCGTAGGCGAAGTCCGAGGGATGGACGGACTGCTCCTCGGTGATGATGAGGCCGGCGCCGCCGCTGGCGCGCTCGCGGTAGTACTCGATCAGCCGGTCGCCCGGACGATTGTCCTCGGCAAAGTTGGTCAGGTGCGCGGAGAACACGACGCGGTTGCGCACGTGCACCGGCCCCAGCCGGATCGGGGTGAAGAGGAACTGGTAGGGGCCCACTCAGTCCTCCCGCCCTGCGGCGGAACCTTCCCGCCGCTCGGCCGGTGCTTCCCGCCGTTCGGCGAGCCGCAGGTAGCCGTCCCGGGTCTGGGGCGTCTTGATGCCGAGGATCTTGCCGGCGATCAGGTTGCGCAGCATCTGCGCGGTGCCGCCGCCGATGGTGAACATGCGCGCGTCGCGGGCCATGCGCTCCAGGGGCCAATTGCGCGAGTACCCGGCGGCGCCGTGGATTTGCAGCGCATCGGTCGTCGCCTTGAGCGCGGTTTCCGAAGCGATCACCTTGGCCTCGGCGGCCAGCAGGGGGTCCGGGAAGCCGCTGGCGCCCTCCGCGCTCGCGGCGGCCCGCCAGACCATCAGCCGCGCGGCGTCGAGCTGGATGCGCATGTCCGCCAGCATGAACTGCAGCGCCTGGAACTCGGCAATGGGCCGGCCGAACTGCTTGCGCTCCTTCGCGTAGGCGAGCGCGGTCTCGTAGGCGCCCTGCCCGATCCCCAGCGCCACGGTGGCCGCGCCGACGCGCTGGGCGTTGTACGCGTTCATCAGCCCCGCGAACCCGCGCCGGACGCCCTCGGGCGGCAGCACGATGCGGTCCGGCCCGAGCTTCAGGTTGCGGAAATGGATGCGCGTCTCCGGGATGCCCCGCAGGCCCATCGTCGGCTCGCGCTCGCCGATGACGAGGCCCGGATCCTGGTCGCGGAAGGCCATGAAGCCGGCGATCCCCTGCTCCACTCCGCCCTCGCTGAGCTTGGCGAAGATCAGGTGCAGGCGCGATACGCCGCCGCCGGTGATCCAGTGCTTGGTGCCGTTGAGCACGTAGCCGTCGGCCACCCGCTCGGCGGTCGTCGTCATCTCGGTGGCGGCCGAGCCGGCGCCGGGCTCGGTGATGCAGATGGCCGGCTTGTCGCCTGAGAGCACGTGCTGCGCGGCAAGCCGCTGCTGCTCCGGCGTGCCGTAGCGGACGATGGCGCCGATCGCGCCCATGTTTCCCTCGACGACGATGCGGCCGGTGATCCCGCACACCTTCGCCATCTCTTCCACCACGAGCACCGTGTCGAGGGTGGAGCGGCCGGCCCCGCCCAGCGCCTTGGGGACGGTCATGCCCATGAAGCCCGCGCGGGTGAGGCGCTCCACGTGGTCCCACGGATAGGCTTCCGTGCGATCCACCTCCGCCGCGCGCGGGGCGATCGCCTCCTGCGCCAGGGCGCGCGCCCGGGCCTGCAGCTCCTTCTGCTCCGGCGTCAGGTCAAACAGGGTCATGGGGGCGACCGAGGCTGCTGGGGTGCGGTGCATTCTTGCGAGAGGCGCGCAGGCGGTCTGTGCGGGAGGCATCAGGGTTTGCCGGGAGTATCCGTCGCCTGAAGATATTTGGCGAAGAAGGCGTGCACTTCCTTGATGCTGTCTTCGCGCGCGGCCGGCTGACCGCCAATCGTCGCGCCTTTCCCCCGTCGCGCAGCGGCCACTCGCGTGACCGGCGAATACGTATCAAACCCGTGATGCGCATCGGGATAGACTTTGATGGCGACCGGTGGGGGCGGAAGGGCATGCTCCGCAAGGGTCTTGCAGGGCGCAGCAGGCGTCCAGTCGTCCGCGGAACCCGCGAGAATCAACAGGGGCGCCGTGGATCGATAGCCGCTGAAAGTGAAGCTCCACGGCCCATGCTCACATTCCGGGTACAGGGCGACGGCAGCCGCCAGTTCGTGTTGTGCGCCCGCCGCACGCTTGGCCGTCGCCGACAAAGGCGCGTACACGCTCCCCAGCACCGCCCAGCCGCCATGGGAGAACCCGATCACTCCGATCCTGTCCACCACCACGTCCGGACGACCCTCCAGGTAGCGCATTACCGCGTAGGTATCTCTCGTCCGAGCTTCAACGCCTACTTGTCGACCGTCGCCGCAGACGCCATTCGGATGATTCCGAGGCGAAAAGCTGTCCGGCACCGCAACCAGGTAACCCCAGGTTAGCAAGCGATTGGACCAATTGGAGATTTGGTCTCCCCGGCGGACGCCCGCACAGGTGTGCAACACGATCACGGCCGGAAATGGACCCCGCCCCTCGGGTTTGCTCACCTGCACCGGTATCGGTGTCTCCACGCTTCCGTCCGTGGACTGCACCGTAATGCTTCCGTCCGTGGAGCGGACCGCAACGCGCTCCCCGGTGCAAGCGGAAGCCAGCAGGACGAGAATCGCCGCCGCGCTGACTGCGGCGGTCCGAGTGAACATGGAATCCTCCCCCAACAAGAACGGTCGGCATGGCGGCGCCGAACCTGCTTGGCATGCTGGCGCATGTCCCGCAGCCGGGCCGCAGCGCCTCCCTCAGGGCGCCAAGTCCGCTCACGCTAGCATGCGCGCAACCCGGCGTGAACGGGCGCCGCAACTTGCCCCACACCTTGCCCCGCACCGTACGCCGCACCGCGTGTTGGCCCGTGCCCCGCACTGTGCCTCGGACGGTGCCCCGCACCGTGCCCCGCACCGTGCCCCGCACCGTGCTCCGGCCCGTGTTCCGGCCCGTGCGCCCAGCGCGGCTGACAAGCGCCCGCAAAGCGCCTAGAAGGGGCGGGTGTGCCGCGACCGCGGGGCGCCGCCATTGGGTTGGCCGGCGCACGCGGCGGCGGGCATCCGCAGATCAGGTAAGCCAGGCAGGCGAGCAGCAAATTGATCTAAGGGTGAAGGGAGGAGCCGTGCATCTCGACACGCAACTGGGCGAATACACGCTGGCCAAGGTGCCGCAGGAGGCGCAGCGGCTGGAGCGGATGGGCTTCGACGCCCTGTGGAGCTTCGAGACCAACCACGACCCGTTCATGCCCCTCGCCTTCGCGGCCCAGGCGACCACGCGCCTGCGCATCGGCACCAACATTGCCGTCGCGTTCGCGCGCACGCCCATGGCGCTCGCCATGACCGCGTGGGACCTGGCCGAGGCCAGCGGCGGGCGCTTCATGCTGGGCGTGGGCACGCAGGTGCGGATGCACGTCGAACGGCGCTTCTCGGCCACCTGGGGCCAGCCCGCCGCGCGCGTGAAGGACTTCATCCAATGCATGCGGGCCATCTGGGACTGCTGGCAGAACGGCGGCAAGCCCGCCTACGCCGGCCCGTTCTACCAGTTCAAGCTGATGACCCCGTTCTTCAATCCCGGGCCGATCCGGCAGCCGCGCATCCCCGTCTACCTGGCGGGCGTCAATCCCACCATGGGCCGCACGGGCGGGGAGGTGGCGGACGGGTTCCACGTCCATCCGATGCACACGGTGCGTTACCTCAAGGAGGTGCTGCTTCCCGCGATTGACGAGGGGGCGAAGACGCGGGGCAAGCGCGTGGGCGACCTGGAGCTGACGGCGCCGGTCTTCGTCGTGACGGGAGAGACGCCCGAGGACACGCGCAAGGTCGAGCGGATGGTGAAGGAGCAACTCGCCTTCTACGCCTCGACGCCCAACTACCGCGGCGTGCTCGACCTGCACGGCTGGACGGCCAAGGGCGAGGCGCTGAGCCAGAAGGTGCGCTCCGGCGATTTCGCCACGCTGGCCGACGGCGTCAGCGACGAGATGCTCGACGCCTTCGCCATCGTGGCGCCGCCGGAGCGGGTGCCGCAGGCGCTGCGGCAGCGCTACGAGGGGCTCGTGCAGCGCACGTCGGTGTACTTCCCCGTGCCGAAGGCCGATCCGGAAGCGAAGTGGAAGGCGTTCGTGGACGCGTTCCGGAAGGCGGGTTAGGCGCTGTTTGAAACCTGCTTCCGAGGGGGGGTGCCCCACGGACTCCCCAGCAGGGAGCGATTGCTCCCTGCACCCGCTTACAAAGCGCGGCGGCGGAACTGGTTGTGGCACAGCACGCAGCCGGTCACCATGTTCCCGTAGTGCGCCGAGGCCGCCACGCGCAAGTAGTCCACGCTCAGCACGCCCTCGGGGCTCGCCTGCCGGTCCCGCTTCGAAAGTTCCTCCACCACGGCCTTGAGCTGCGTCGCGTTGGTGCGCAGGTTGGTGGCGTAGGCGAGGAACTTGTCGCGGTCGTCCGCGCTCTTGACGAGGTCTGCGGGGGGCGAGGCCGTCAATTGCTCGGCATGGGCGATGACCAGGTCGAGATCCTCCGTCATCCCGTCGTAGCGGGCGGCAATCAGGTCCGTGAGCAGCCGGGTCACGATCTGGAAGTTCTCGCCCATCGCCTGCTGCATGGACTTCGGGGCCGCTTCGTCGGCCGCCGCGGCGGTTCCGGCCGGCATCGCCAGCACAAGCGCTGCCAGGGCGAGGGCTGCCAGCGCGAGGACTGCCATTCCGAAGGCCATGGCCAGGGCGATCATCCAGCGCGCCGGTGCGAACATCGCGGGACCTCGTGGCGGGAAAGCCTGCGGCGGCGGAAGGGGCTCCGGGCGCGGCGCGCAGGCGATGGTGCAGCGTAGCACGTTGGATGGGCGGGGGCCTCTTCCGCCCGGGCCCCTATCTCCCGGCCTCTTCCCCAGGCCCCTATCTCCCGGCCTCTTGCCCCCTGAGGGGGAAGAAGAAAACTGCAAGCGCGAATGCGTCGTTGGCCGCTGCACGGGTTTCAGAAGGTGCGCGAACGCCGGATGTGCGCCCAATCCCGCCGAGCGGGCTGGGGTTGCGCGCGTGCCACCGAACAGCGCCGACAGCCTCTCGCGCGGGGCCGAGCTTGCTGGTAGGCTCTTC
>JBGOTW010000012.1:0-31205 GCA_041476685.1 bacterium
ACCAGCGCGTAGTCGGGCGCGATGCACGTCTGTCCGGCGTTGAGGCACTTGCCCGCCAGGATGCGCGCCACCGCATGGGGCAGCGGGTAGTCCGGGGCGACGAGCGCCGGTGACTTTCCGCCCAGCTCCAGCGTGACGGGCGTCAGATGGTCCGCGGCCGCACGCATCACGCTGGCGCCCACCCGCGTCGAGCCCGTGAACAGCAGATGGTCGAAGGGCAGCCTGGCGAAAGCGCCGGCCACCGTTGCGTCTCCCTGCACCACCGCGACTTCGGCCGGGGCGAATGTCGCGGCCACGAGCTCGGCCAGCAGCGCGGATGTCGCCGGCGCGAACTCCGACAGCTTGACCATCGCGCGATTGCCCGCCGCCAACGCACCGGCCAGGGGCTCGATCGCCAGGCTGATGGGATAGTTCCACGGAGCGATGATGCCGACGACGCCTATGGGTTGGCTCTCTATCCGTGCCCGCCCGGGCTTGAACCAGACCGTGACGCCGCGCCGCGCCGGCCGCATCCAGGTGCGGAGGTGGCGGCGGGCGTGGCGGATTGCCTGCAGCGTGGGGAACAACTCGAGCAGTTGCGTCTCGTGCACGGAGCGATTGCCGAAATCGCGGCTAACGGCGGCGGCGAGGGCGGCGGCGTGCTCGCGCAACAAGCCGGCGAGCCGCGCAAGGCGCGCATCCCGGGCAGCGAGGCTCGGATAGGAGTCGCCGGCAAACGCCGCGCGTTGCTGCGCGTAGAGCCCCTCCAGCGCGGCCCAAGTGGGCCACGAGACCTGTTGCGGCGATTGCATGGTGTCTTTCCAGGCCGATGCGGCAGGCCTTGTTTGACTCGGCGTGGGCGATCTCGGGGAAAACGGACCTAGCCGTTAGCGGCGCATGTGTGGATGACGGGGGCGGCGCGGGGAGTCGCCGGGCTGCCGGCATCGCCGCATTGCGCAGACTTGCGCCCGCGTCCACGGGTTGGCCCGGCCCTAAGCCCGCGACGCGCAATCTCCCGCGCGGGCTTGTCGCCGTGACGATGGGCGTGCCGACGGTTCGACCGCTTCCCTATTGGGCGCTATGCAGCTAGGCGCCCATGTGCTGCTGGACTGGGGTGCGGGTCCGCGAAGCTATGCGGAACGTCCCGCCGCTCCAGGCGCGTTCCTGCCCGTCCGGCTGACAGCACCGCGCCCGTGAAGGGTCGTTGCGTGGCTCCCGCTCTCGCTCGTCGCCCGCGATCTTCGTGCAGAGGCGGGCTGCCCTATGCTGCCCGCTGCCCGCGCCTCATGTCGAATAGCTTGCGAACGCCACGCCGCCCGCACGCGCGCGGTAATCGGTCTTGACGTTGACGAGGGCCACCATCCCTTGGTCCACTTTCTTCTGCGCCCTGTCCAGCGCCGGGCGGATGTCTTCCGGCTTCTCCACGAACTCCCCATAGCAGCCCAGCGCCTCGGCCATTTTGTCGTAGCGGGTATAGCCGAGATCGCGTCCCGGCTTTTCCCGCTTCGCATCGGACGTCCAGCCTCCGTTCAAGCTGATCACCACGAGCACCGGAATCTTGTGCCGCACCGCCGTATCGAGTTCCATGGCGTTCAGGCCGAAGGAGCCGTCGCCGTGAACGACGATGACCTGCTTGTCCGGCTTGGCAATCTTCGCCCCAAGTCCGAAGGGCAGGCCAACGCCCATCATCCCGAACGGGCCGGAATTCAGGCGGTGGGCCGGCGCGAACGTCGGCATGGATTGGCGCCCATAGTTGAGGATCTCCTGTCCGTCCACGACCAGGATCGCGTCGCGCCGCATGAAGTTCTTCACTTCCTCGCACAGGCGGAGCGGGTGAATCGGCGTGCCCTTCAGCAACGGGTCGGCGGCGGCCGCAGCGCGTTTCACCGCGTCGCCTTCCGCCAGCGTCTTGCGCCAGGGCGCCGTGCGGGACGCTTCCACCCGCCCGCCCATGGTCTCCAGGATCTGCTGCAGCACCGTCTTGCAGTCTCCGACGATCCCGATGTCCACCTTGCGCGGGGAGGACGCAATCTCGTCGGAATCGATATCGATGCGCGCGATCTTGGCGTTGGCGCCGAAGCGGGGCGGAGCCGCGTGGCCGATGATGTAGTTCATGCGGGTGCCGACGACGAGGATCAGGTCGGCGTCGTGGAAGGCCGACGAGCGCATGGTGAGAAACGAGAGCGGATGGTCGTCCGGCAGCACGCCGCGCCCCTGGGGCGTCGTGAAGAAGGGAATTCCCGCCTTTTCGACGAGCGCCTGCAGCTCCGCCCAGGCCTGGGACCAGATGACGCCGCCGCCGGAGAGGATGATCGGCTGCCGGGCGCGGACGAGCGCGTCCACCAGCTCGTCGATCCGTTTCTGCTCGCCCATCGGCCGCGCCGCAAGCAGGGCCCGCCCGCTCAGGCTCCAGTCCACCTGCTCTTCGGGAATTTTCGCGTACAGTACGTCCCCCGGGAAGTCGAGATACGTGGGTCCGGGTTTCCCGCTCATCGCCTTCTGGAACGCCGCGTTCACCTGTTCGGGAATCCGCTTCAAGTTGTAGACGCGGTCGGCCCACTTGGTGCAGCCCCGCATGATGGCGAGCTGGTCGATTTCCTGGAACACCTGGCGCCCGAACTGGTTGATCGGACTGGAGCCCCCGATCGCCACGACCGGCACGCAGTCGATGAGGGCGTTGGCAATGCCGGTCGTCAAGTTGATCACTCCCGGGCCGCTCGCTGCCATGCACACGCTCGGCTTCTGGAGCAGCCGGCTGTAGGCCTGCCCCATCAGCGCGGCGGCCTGCTCATGGCGGACGTCAATCGGGCGAATGCCTTCCTTGATGCAGGAGGCTTCGGCGAGCAGCATCGGCCCACCCATGAGGAAGAACAGGTTGTCCGTGCCCTCGTTCTTCAGGCAGCGTGCAAGGATCTCCGAGCCCGTAAGTTCCGCCATAGTCGCTTCTCCTCGATTGGAAATAAGCCAGTCAATTCGCCTCGGCACTATCCCGGGCAGGTACGGCGCGCAGCGGCATGAGCCGGGCCGCTAGACGATCCCCTCACTGCGGAGCGAATTCACCTGCTCCGCCTTGATCCCGAGCCAGTCCCCGAGCACATCGGTCGTGTGCTGGCCAAGGGCGGGCGCGGGTGTAATCCGCATGGGAGCCCCGTTGTGGCGCACGGGCCAGCCCGGCATCTTGAACGGCCCGTTGATCGGGTGCTGGATGGTCTGCATGATTCCGCGCCGCTCGAAATCGGGATCATTGAGCAGCTCCAAGGTATCCAGGACGGCTCCGGCTGGAATGCCGGCCGCCCCGATCAGGCGCATCGCCTCGTGTTTGTCGCGCTGCCGGGTCCACGCCACGACCATCGCGTCCACTTCGGCCTCGTGCTCGACCCGCGCCGCGGGGGTCTCGAAGCGCGGGTCGCCGATCAGTTCTTCGCGGCCGATCACCTTGAGCAGACGGTGCCAATGAGAAGGATTGGTACGGCTGGTATACACGTAGACGTAGTCGTTCGGCCCTCCGGGAGCGCAAGGGAAGATTCCGCTCGGGGCGTTTCCGCCGGTCAATACCTTGGCCCCGGCGCGGGGCGCTGCCTCGCCCGATCGCGCGGTGGCGGCGAATCCGAGGCGGATATAGTGCAGCATGGCGTCCTGCATGGCCAACTGCAGCCGCTCGCCCTGTCCGGTCCCTTTATGCCGGTACAGCGCCGCCAGGATGCTGATCGCCATCAGCATCCCGGTTCCCGTGTCGCCCAGGGTCGTACCCGGCTTGACCGGCGGGCCGTCGGGGGCGCCGGTGATGCTCATGACGCCGCCACAGGCCTGGGCAATCATATCGAAGGCGAGATTGGCTTCGAACGGACTGCCTTCTCCGAAGCCTTTCACTTGCGCGTAGATGATGCCGGGATTGAGCGCCCGTACCACGTCGTAGCCCAGGCCCAGCCGCTCGATGGCGCCGGGAGCGAAGTTCTCGATGAACACGTCTGCCCGCCGCGCAAGATCCTTCACCAACTGAAGCCCGCGCGGGGCCTTCAGGTTTACGGTGACCGACTTCTTGTTGGCGTTGAACATGAGGAAGTACGGTGGAACCTGGTTGGTCGGTCCGATGGATATGACGCGCCCAGGATCGCCGCCGCTCGGATTCTCCACCTTCACCACCTCGGCGCCGAGCCATGCCATGGCTTCCGTGCACGAAGGGCCCGCCTCGAATTGCGTCAGGTCCAGAACTCTGACACCGGCAAGACAGCCGGCAGCCGTGCTGGGTGCACTCTGTGCATCCGCCATACTTTCCTCCTTCCGAGGTACAGCACACGCCTGGTTGAGTGGGACGCCCACCCGTGCAACGGCCAATGCCCGCCCCGGTCTCCATTGATCCCGGCAAGGTTCCGCGGTCCCCCCTCATTAGCGCATGGCGGAGACTTCTTCCATAGGAACCGTCAATCGGCTGCAAGCCCCTGGATTGGCGGGGGGCAACGGTGGCCCTCCCGCCTCCGGGGAGCCCGCCGGGCGGCGTCGGCGTGCATTGCGTGCACATGAAGGGGGTAACTAGTGGAGCGCAGTGCATACCCGAAAATTAGGAAGCTCGGGATCTGCCAGCCCGCTCTAAAGGAGAATCTTCCGCTCGAAAACTTTCTCCGGCTTTGATAGGGTCCGGAATGTTCGACCGCTGCCCAAGAGCCGATTGCCCACTCTGGATCGGCTTGTGTGTGGCGCAGGAGTGCAAGTGAATGGAGATCCTTCCATGCCGCGGAATCCCTCGCAGCGGCCGGCACAGACTCCGCTGGACAGTCGCGCTGCAATGCATGCCTGGCAGGCGATCGAGGATCATCTGGAATCCGTCAAGCGCGAAATCCTGAAACAGATCGAACACTACCCACCGCCGATTCCGGCGTGCGATGCGCAGTTCAATTACCTGCTGGAAAAGCGTGATGGCATTTCCCAGGAATTGAGGATTCTGGACGCCGTCCGCGCCAATTCCTCCTCGCCGGACGACCGCATTCGAGCCACGAATCGGTTCATCCAGTCGTCGCGATTCATTGACGCGGAAGCCGCTGCGAGGCTGTTTGCGATCGCGGATTCCGCAACGTCGGTGCGCTGAGTCGTGACCAACGCCTGACGACGCCGCCCTCACCGCCGGCGTTGCAGAAACTCCATCCGATTGCCGAAGGGATCGCGGAATTCGAACCGGTCAAAGCCGGGCACGGGCAATCCCTCGTCAATCTCCAGACCCTGCTCATGGATGAGCGCGCGAAGTTGCTCGAGGTTGTCCACTTCGAAGCCCAGGTGGGCCTTGGTGGTGCGACGGTCGAATCCGTCTTCGGTGCCGACGTGCACCTGAATACCAGGCAGTTGCAACCAGAATCCGCCCCGCCCCTTCAGATTGGCGGGCTTTTCGATCTCTCGAAACCCCAGCAGCGCGCAATAGAAGCGCCGTGCCTCCTCTTCCCTTCCCACCGGAATGGTGAATTGCACATGGTGCAGGCCCAGGATCATAGGGCGCCTCCCTCCCCGGCTTTCGACTCAGGTGGATCGCACAGGTTCCGATTCGTGTCGTGCCCTGGAGTGCAGATCGGCCCCTATTCTTGCGACGCAGCCCTCGCGCGGCAGCTTCCCGCTGGCCAGCAGCGGAATCTGGATATTGTCCCGCACGGCCATCCAGGACGGCAGCTGATCGATCTCCTGAAACACCATCATTCGATCCGGGGGGCCCCGCTGACCTCCCGGCCGGTTCAGTCGCGCCCGCCTGCGCGAGCCGGCACGGGACGCATGGCGGCGAATCCGAGATTGACGTTCAATCCACCCCCGTGTTTCGATAGCTTCACCCGCGACAACAATCAACTCCTGCCGCAATCGGGGTCCGGTCTGGCCGGGCCCCTGAATGTCCGAGGCTGTCAGGGGACCGTCCGTGGGAAATACGCTCACCGTCAAGATCCTCCGCTCCTCCGGTACGGACGCTCCCTCGCGCTTCGAGTCGTTCTCTGTGGAGCGGGAGCCGAACATGAATGTGCTGGACGTCGTCGCCAGGATCCAGAGTACGCAGGATCCGACGCTCGCGTTCCGCTATTCGTGCCGCGCCGGAATGTGCGGGACTTGCTCGATGCGCGTCAATGGTCGCAACCGCTGGACGTGTCGCACGAGCGTGGACGGGCTGGGGGGCGATCTGCTCCAGTTGGAGCCGCTCCCCCACTACCCGGTGATTCGCGACCTCGTCGTGGACATGCGCCCGTTCTTCGACGACTACCGCATGGTCCGTCCCCAGTTCATCCCGGCCGAGCCGGAGCGCCGGGAGTTTGCCCGCATTGCAGCCCACTCGGAGGAGCGCCGCGAGATCGATCAGCATGTGCAATGCATTACGTGCGGCAACTGCTACGGTGAATGTAGCCTCGTCGAGACGAACAAGGATTACCTCGGTCCGGCGGCCATGAACCGGGCCTATACGCTGGTCATGGACTCGCGGGACGGCGCCCGGAAGGAGCGGCTGGATATCCTGGACAGCCATAGCGGCGTCTGGGGCTGCCACACGCAATTCAACTGCACGGACGTGTGCCCCATGGGCATTTCGCCGACGCGCGCCATCCAGAAGCTGAAACGGAAGGAGGTGCTCCATGCCCTCGCTGCGCGTCTCCGCTGACCGGAAGAGCGCCACCTACCCGTCTCCGCCGGGCGGGGAGATCCCCCTCGAACTGATCGGCGAAGTGGCCTTGGAATTGATGTCCCGGGCGGCCATCGGGATTCCCGCCGACTTCAAGCAGGGAATCCACGCCATGGCGAAGCAGGAGCGCCATCCGCTTTCCCGCTTCGTCCTGGATCAGATTGCGCAGAACTACGAGGTGGCCGAGGCCGACGATCGGCCGATGTGCGGGGATACCGGCTTGCCGCGCTGGTACGTGAAGACGGCCAATCTTTGCCGCATCGAGGGCGGATTCGTTCCCCTGGAGCGCGTGCTGCGCCAGGCCACTGCGCAGGCGACCCAGGAAATTCCCTTGCGGCCGAATCGCGTGCATCCGCTGACACGCAAGGATTACAACAACAACCTGGGCGTTCACGCACCCGAGATCCAGTACGCCTTCGAACCGGAGGGCGACTGGATTGACCTGACGACCGTGCACAAGGGCGGTCTCTTCGGCACGGACTACCGGATGCTGTTTCCGGCGGACGGAGTCGCCGGAATCCGGAAATTCTTCCTGGATACGATGGTCGAATTCGGCCGGCGCGGCATGGCCTGCCAGCCGGCGGTCGTGGGGCTGGGCATCGGCGGATGCAAGGACACGACGATGCGCATCGCGAAGGAGGCGGCGTGCCTGCGCGCCGTGGGAGACCGGAATCCCGATCCCCAACTGGCGCAGCTCGAGGAGGAATTGAAGCGGATGGGGAATTCCATCGGCATGGGGCCAATGGGATATGTCGGCAGCAGCATGGTGGTGGATTGCCACATCGAGATCGCATACACGCACACGGGAGGGATGCCCGTTGCGATCCATACGTTCTGCTTTGCCGCCCGCCGCGCAACGGCCCGCATTCATGCCGACGGCAGCGTGGCCTTCCGTTCCGATCCCCAGTGGTTCACGGAGTACTATCGGCGCGAAGGCATCTGAGGCCGGCCCGCGCGTTTCCCCTGGAGCGAACGATGGCCATCACGAGCTTCGACCAGGTCGAGATGAGGAAGGTGCGCCTGCACTGCCCGGTGCAGGTGGAGGATCTGCGCCGCCTAAAGCTCGGGGACCTCGTCTACCTGGACGGGGCCATTTTCACGGGACGGGAAGGCTTTTACCAGCGCCTGATGGCCGACCAGCACGAGCTGCCCGTCCCCTTCACCGAACTCTCGAACGTCAACTTCCACTGCTCGCCGGCGGCCACGCGCAAACCGGATGGCTCCTATGTCGTTCGGGCGGTCACCGCTACGGCCTCGTTTCGCTTCGGGAAGTGGATGGACGCCTTCTTGCGGAAGTCGGGCGTGAAAGTGATTCTAGGCAAAGCCGGGATGGCCGTGAAGGACTACCGGGAGACTTTCGTGCCCAATCAGGCGCTCTACTTGACCACCGTAGGCTACGGACTGGGCGCCACCTACGGACGAGGCATTACCGGCGTGAAGGCCGTCCACTGGCTAGAGGAGCTCGGGATCGCCCAAGCGGTATGGGTGCTCGAAGTGTCGAACATGGGCCCGTTCATCGTCGAGAGCGACTTGGAGGGCAACAGCCTCTTCGAACTGTCCAACCGGGAGATCAACCGGAACCTCGCGAAACTGTACGAAGGCCTGCCGCAGCCGTCCCTGCGACGATACGGAGAAGCGCTGGACCGCAAGGAGGAGGTCGTCTGATGGGAACGCGGGACAAGCGGCGATCTGAAGTATGGAACTGGCTGCTGCAGCGCGTGACTGGGGTGTTTCTCGCTTACGCGCTGGCCGTCCACCTGTGGGCGGTGCACGTGGTCAACCAGGATCAACTGACGTGGGCCACGATTACGGCACGACTCCGGGATGGCAATGCCTGGACGATCTACTACGCCTTGTTCGTCCCGGCGGTTGTCTATCATGCGTGCAATGGACTTTGGGGCATTGCGCTGGATTATAGCCCCGCACCGCGGCTGCGGCGCTGGATCGGCTTGGGACTCTGGGGCGGTGCCACGGTCCTGTTGATCTACGGCTATTTCGGGCTGCGGCCCTTGTTGGGGGGTGCATGAGCGCGTGGACCTACATGCGGCGGACGCTTCTGCCGGTTTGGAACGTTGGCTCGCTGTCCTGGCTGGCGCACCGCCTAACCGGCATTGCGCTCGCCTTGTATCTGATCCCGCACTTCATCTCCATCCACAGTGCCCAAGGCGGCCCTGCGGCGTTTGACCGCTCGCTGGCTGCCTTTCGCGGCCCAATATTCAAGTCGGCAGAGTTCCTCCTCATCGGCGTCGTGTCGTTCCATCTGTTCAATGGCCTGCGGATCATCGCCATCGATTTCTTCAACGTCAGCGGCCACCAGAGACTGCTGTTCTGGCTGACGATGACGGCGACCGCCACTGTGCTCTTGGCGGCGTCGCTGCTCTTCGTGCCCAGGATCCTCAGCCCGTCGTAGCGAACCCAACCTCGTCAGGAGTTCCGCGTGTCGGCGGAAAGCTACGAAACGATCGCGACCGATGTGCTGATCCTGGGCAGCGGAGGGGCCGGCCTGTGCGCAGCCCTGCATCTGGCCGATGCGAGGGAGCCCCCCCGCGTGCTCATCGCGGTGAAGGGTCTATTCGGGAAATCCGGGTGCACGCGGCTGGTGCAGGGCGGCTACAACGTCGTGCTGAATCCTGCCGACTCTCTTGAAGCGCATTTCCGGGACACGATCGAGGGCGGACAGTGGATCAACAACCAGGAGCTCGCCTGGACGCTCGTGACCGAGGCGCCGCACCGGATTCTTGAGCTGGAGACGCGTGTAGGCTGCTTCTTCGACCGCGACGAGCAGGGACGCATCCACCAGAAGGCGTTTGCCGGCCAGTCCTACGACCGCACCGTGCACAAGGGCGACCTGACCGGAATCGAGATCGTCAATCGGCTCTCCGAGCAGGTCTCCGTCGCGCCGAATACGACGATTCTCGAGGAAGTACGTGCGGTCGAATTGCTTCTGGACGCCGCCGGCCAGCGGGTCGTGGGTGCGGTGCTGCTGGACCAGCGCACGGGCAAGTTCCTCGTAGCACACGCGAAGGCCACCCTCCTCGCGACCGGCGGGGGTCCGACGATGTACAAGATATCCGCCGCTTGCCACGACAAGACGTGCGACGGCATCGCGATGGGGTTTCGCGCGGGCGCGACACTGATGGACATGGAGATGGTGCAGTTCCATCCCACCGGGCTGCTGGTCGGCACGAAGATGATCTCCGGGACGGTGCTGGAGGAGGGGTTGCGCGGGGCCGGAGCGCACCTGAAGAACGCCCGCGGCGAACGCTTCATGACCCGCTACGATCCGCGCGGGGAGCGGGCTACCCGGGACATCGTCTCCCGCAGCGCATTCATCGAGATCCAGGAAGGGCGCGGCACGTCGGAAGGCGGGCTCTATCTCGACGCCTCCCATCTTGGCGCCGACTTCGTGCTCAAGCACTTTCGCGGGATGACCCTGCGCTGCAGGGACGTAGGCTATGACCTGTGCCGCGAGCCGGTGCAGATTTCTCCCGCGGCACACTTCATGATGGGCGGAATGGCGATTGACGGGCTGTGCCGCACGCGCCTGGAAGGCCTGTTTGTCGCCGGGGAAGATGCCGCCGGCGTGCACGGCGCCAATCGTCTCGGCGGAAACGGCGTCGCCGAATCCACAGTGTTCGGGGGGATCGCGGGGGACGTCATTGCCCCATGGGTGCGGGAGGCTGCGCGGGTGGAATTCCGGGACGCACAGGTGCGGGAAGTCCTGACGCGGTGCACAGCCCCCCTTACGCGAACCGGCGGGGAATCGGTCTATCCCCTGCGCGAACGGATGCGGGAGGTCATGTGGCAGAAGGTGGGCCTGATCCGCAGCGAAGGCCTCCTCATCGAAGCCGAGGCGGAACTGGCTGAGCTGCGCGATCGCCTGGCGCGGGCAGGCTGTCCCGCGGGACGGCCATACAATCTGGCCTGGATGGATTGCCTTAATCTCGAGAACAGTCTGGAGGTATGCGAAGCCATCGTCCGCGCGGCTCGGGAACGGCGGGAAAGCCGCGGCTCCCATTTCCGTTCGGACTTTCCCGCATTGGACAATGCCGCCTTCCTCGGGAACCTCCTGCTTTCGCGGGATGCGCCAACCCCGAAGTTGAGGCCTGTAGCCTTGTCTCGCCTCAGTCCCCGGGAGCGGCACGAAGCGAGTGCCGAGGCTGCGTCACGCCCCGCCCCCGCGTGAGACTTCCCTAGCTTGCGCCAACGATCACGATATTCATGGCTCCTGCTCGAATCGCCCGCCGCTGCGCCGGAAACTCGTCGCTTCGCCTCAGGCGAACGCCAGCATATGGGCGCACAGGCAGCGTCGTCCTGCGAAGAGTCGTACGGAACCATTCACAGTCAAGATCGCGGTCGGCCGAGGCGAAGCAGCGCGGGCTGGAATGATCGCCGAAAGCCCCCTTGGGGGAAGGTCTGATCCGTTTAAGATTCCGCTTGCGGGCTGCAGACGAATGCCGGATCGCACCGCATGAACGTGGAGCGTCACGGGTAGGGCGCATGAGGCCAAGCGAAAGCGGAGAGCCCGCCGCCTCTCGGTGCTCTCATCGCGCATGGGCGGGAAGCCAATGCCTTGTTTGCGACACGACAACCGGACCTGACCTTTCGCAATGCTGGCGCACCATACCTTGCGCATGTTCGAAGGTTACGATAGACGAGTGGCGCAGGGGGAACCATTTGGCCAGGATCCGGATGCCTCGGGAAACCGGGCCCCAGGCCTTGCCGCAGGGAGTTCCGGGCTCCGTCCACGCCATCGCGTGAGCGGGGTTCCGACTGGCGGCGGGTTCGTGGCTCGATTCGCCCCCAAGCGGCTCATCTGCGCGGGTCGCTGGCTGCCGACAAGACCAAGTAGCTCCGCGCGTGGAGGGTCAGGGCCATGAACCGTGGAGGCCGATCCGAAGAATCGGGTTTTTCGGCCCTGCTCGTCAAAGTCTATGAGGCTGCGGCGCAATCGTCCGCCTGGGGTCAGGCGCTCAAGGCGGTGCGGAGATACCTGCAAACGCAGTCGGCCATTCTGTTTACGGAAGACCTCACGTCGCACGAGGTGGAACTGTCGGTGCTGGAAAAGGCGGACCGCAAGCTGGTGCAGGAATACTACGACCACTACATCCACAAGAGCCCCCTGCTGAAGGCCAAGCTCCGTGTCCCGTTCGGTGAGGTCACGGCCACCAACATGCTGATGCCGGATCGGGAATGGGAGCGCCACGAATTCTATTACGATTTCCTGCGGCGCTGCGAGCGGTTCTATGAGATGGGCGCGCTCATTGGAAAGCGCGACGACAGCGTGTCGGTCGTAAGCCTAATCCGATCAAGGCGCGCCGGCGGATTTTCGCTGCGCGAAGCCGCAACGCTCAGACAGCTCGTGCCGCACCTACGCCGCGCGTTCGACATCGGACGGCGGATCGGCCGCGTCTCCGCCGGCCAGGCAACTCTTGCCGCGTTGCTCGATCGCCTGACGATGGGCGTCATCCTGTTTGACGAGCAGGCGCAGCCGGTCCACTTGAACCGCAGAGCGGAAGAGATGCTGGGCGACGCGGGGGGATTCGGCTTCAAGCATCGCCAGGTGGTGACGGCGGTACAAGATGAAGCCGAGGCGCTGCAGACGTTGCTGCACCGGGTCATCCAGACCGGTTGTGGAGACGGCCGGCATCCGGGCGCGGGCCAGACAGTGCAGCGCAGCAGCCCGGGCGGGCCCCTGAAAGTGCTGGTCACGCCCCTGCGGGCCGAGCACATGCCGACGGGACTGGGCCGCGCGCAGATCCGAGCCGCGATGTTCCTCTCGGAGCCGCAATCAGCTGCGACCATCAGGCTGGAACTGTTGAAGGAAATGTTCAGCCTGACGGAAGCGGAAGCCCTCGTCGTGCGCGAGTTGGCCAATGGCCGCTCGCCTCAAGAGATTTCGCGCGCCTTGCACATCAGCTGGCACACCGTGCGCACCCAGCAGCGGGCCATCTACGACAAGCTGGGCGTCACCTCGCAGACGCAGCTGGTGAAGACCGTTTGGTCCGGCCCTGCCTCGCTGGAAACGCGCTAGTCCCCACGGCAGATCGATCGGTATAAGTGCGCCGCCTGACGTGTGCCGAGCTCCCCGTGCTCTCCACAGAGTCACCAACAGAGCGCGAAGGACGGAAAGACCTCGCTCTTTTCGGCGCGCGGGTCGCAGCCCGCTTCCAGCAAGCCGGTCAACGGATCCCGTGCGGCGGCCAGGAGGTAGCCCTCCGTCCAGTCACCGGCCAGTTCCAGGTCGTGTCCCCGCCGCGCCAGCTCCTCGAGCACGGCCGGATCGTGGCGAGGTTCGATGCGCACGCGGTTGGGGAGAAAGTCGTGGGGAGTGAAAAATCCGGGGAAGGCTTCGCTGCTGAATTTCGGCGCCTCGATGGCGGCCTGGACGGTCATACCGAAGTCCACCCGGTTCAGCAGGAACTGCAGCATCCACTGATCCTGCTGATCGCCGCCCATGCTGCCGAACACCATCCAGGGCTTGCCGTCGCGGAACGCAAGCGATGGCGAGATCGTCGTCCGCGGGCGCTTGCCTGGGGCCACAAGGTTGGGATGGTGCGCGGGCGCGAGGTAGAACGTCTGCATGCGAGTGCCCAGGGGAAAACCGAGCTGGGGCACGACCTCCTGCGAGCGGATCCAGGCCCCGCTGGGCGTGAACGCCGCCATGTTGCCCTCGGCGTCGATGACGTCAACGTGCACGGTGCCCGGCCCCCACGCTTTCCCGCCCAGGCGCTGCTCCGCGGGCAGGAGCGCGCCCTCCCGCGCCGGATCTCCAGGTCTCAGCTCCGCGATCGCCCTGGCCGGATCGATGAGCGCGGCGCGGCGCCGGGCGTAGGTCTTGGAGAGCAGACCCGCCATGGGCACGTTCACGTGCACGGGGTCGCCGTAGTATTGCTCCCGATCCGCATAAGCCAGCTTGGCGGCTTCCACGACCGTGTGCAGGTAGTCCGCGCTCAGATGCCCCATCGCCTTCAGGTCAAACCCTTCCAGGATTGCCAGTGCCTGCAAGAGCACGGGTCCCTGATTCCAGGGCCCGCACTTGAACACCCGCACGCCTCGATAGTCGATTTGCGCCGGATTCTCGATCCGAGTCTCGAAGGTCTCCAGGTCCCGGCGCCGCAACAGCCCTTCTCGCCGCACCGAGTAGTCGTGGATGGCATCGGCGACGATTCCCGCGTAATACTCCTGATGCACCGCATTGAGCCGCGTCTCCCGTGAGCCGCTGCCCGTCCGCTCGGCCCGCTCCAGCGTTTCGAACACGCTCGCCAGGGCGGGGTTGCGCAGGGTTTGGCCGATCTCGGGTATCCGACCGTCCGGCAAGTACACGCCCGCGCTGCCCGGCCAGCGCGTACGGAACTTTTCTGCGCAGGGCCGGATGCCGTAGTTGGGCTGCTCCACCAGCCCCTTATGCACGGGAAAGCCGTCGCGGGCATAGTCGAGTGCGGGGGCGACGACCTCGCCGAAAGAAAGCCGCCCGTAGCGGGCTAGCGCTGTCAAGAGCGCACCGAAAGCTGCGGGCGTCCCGGCCGCCAGGATGCCCTCGTCCGGCAGAATGTCGGTCAGGCCGCGTTCGATGAACGCGCGGGGTGTGGCGAGCGCCGGCGCCATCATGTTGCCGTTGATGCACACCACCCTGCCCATGCGCGCCAGGTAGATCAGCATCGGGCATTCGCCGCCGATCGTGTGCATGTTCGGATTGACCACACCCTCCACGAATGTCGCCGCGACTGCTGCGTCAATGGCATTGCCGCCCGCCTTGAGCATGTCGCGGGCGCACTGCGCCGAAAGGTAGTGTTCGGTGGCGACCGCGCCATTGCGCCCCAGCAGGCGCGGGAAGTATGGATTGCGCTCGGTCCGGTCCGTGCCGAAGGCCCGCCGCGTGGTCATGGGGATTTCTTGCAGAAGTGAAGGTTTCGCTGCCGCGGGACGCGGGTGGAGTGCCTGGCGGGGCTCCCCCCTTTAGCGCGGGCGACTGCCCTCGGCGTCGCCCTGCCTGTCCCTCCATGTGCGCGCGGAACGGATGTCAAATATCCGGGGCTGGAGTATCCTGCGCCCAGCCCGAGCGCGCATCGCCCAGCCCGAGCGCGCATCGCCCACCAGCAACATCCTCGCCACCGGGGATGGGGGAGAGGAAATGTTTCCGACCACGATCGCGGGGAGCCTGCCGAAGCCGGCTTGGCTCGCCGAACCGGAAAGTCTTTGGGCACCCTGGCACCTGACCGGCGCGGCCCTGGAGCGCGGCAAGCGCGATGCCGCTCTGGTGGCGTTGAAAGTGCAGGAAGCCGCCGGCATCGATATCGTCACCGATGGCGAACAGTTCCGCCAGCATTTTGTGCACGGCTTTCTCACGGGCGTCGAAGGCGTGGATTTCGCGAAGCGCCGGCGCATCGGCATCCGTAACAACCGCTACGAGGCGGATTGCCCGACCGTCGTCGGGCCACTGCGCCGGCCCCGCTCGGTGCATGGCGACGAGGCGCGCTTCACCCGCGCGTACACGCGACAAAAACTCAAGTTCACCTTGCCCGGGCCCATGACCATCGTGGACACGCTGGCCGACGAGCACTACCGGGACCGCCCGCGCATGGCGATGGAATTCGCGCGCATCCTCAACCAGGAGGCCCGCGAGCTCGAGGCGATCGGCGTGGACGTGATCCAGATCGACGAGCCGGCGTTCAACGTCTACCTGGAGGAAGTGGAAACCTGGGGCGTGCAGGCGTTGAACGCGACGGTGGAAGGGCTGCGCTGCGCGACCGCCGTTCACATCTGCTACGGCTACGGGATCAAGGCCAACACCGATTGGAAGCAGACGTTGGGTTCGGAATGGCGGCAGTACGAGCGCATCTTCCCGGTGCTCGCGCGGAGCCGCATCGGGCAGGTCTCGCTCGAATGCGCGAACTCGCACGTGCCTATCGAGCTGCTGGGGCTGCTCAAGGGCAAGGATCTGATGCTAGGCGCAATCGACGTCGCTAGCGCCGCCATTGAGACGCCGGAAGACGTTGCCGCCACGATCCGCCGGGCTTTGAAGATCGTGCCGCCGGAGCGCCTCATCCCTTGCACCAATTGCGGCATGGTCCCGCTCGCGCGGGACGTGGCATACGGCAAGCTCAAGGCGCTGGCCGCGGGAGCGGCCTTGGTGCGGGCGGAGTTGGGCAAGGGCTGAGCGGAGTATCGGTCGGGGGTGGGTTGTCAGATGGGTCCGCAATGGGGGCCGCGGCGCCCGTCATCAACGGCGAATTCCGTCATCTTCCCGCCGAATTCGATTTGCGTGCTGCACGCCGCCGCCGCGCGTTCATCTCTTGCGTGCGGACTGGAGCACGACACTTTCAGGCACGGTCTTCGCTAGGAAATGGCTATCCTGCGCCACGAATGGCGTTTCATCTTCCGCCCCGGAAGTCTTTCTCCGGTGGTACAGGATCTTCGCCAGATGGTGGATATGTTTGGCTCTCTGGCTGGCCCGCAGCGCCAAGTCATAGGCCTGGGCTCCACCCCACTTGTCCCCAAATCCCCCCAAGTCCCGGAACAGCGCGTTCCGGATGACAAGCATGTGCTGGACGTCCTTCGCTGAAGTTTGATCGCCGGAAGTCCAGTCCGATTTTTGGCAGGGGTCGGAGTGACGTTCCCCGTTTGCAGCGACTGCGTCCTCATCGGTATAGAGCAGATCAATATTCGAATCGTGCGAGATCGCCCGCGCTATTTCCAGCAGCGCGTCCCGATGCAACAGATCGTTCTGGTCCAGGAAAGCGACATATTCGCCCGCTGCCATCTCGGCAGCACGGTGGGATGTGCCGATACTGCGCTGAATTTGCGGGACCCGCACGATCTTGATCCGAACATCGCTCCCGCGATAGCGATCAAGTATCTTCAGGGTTTCCACACGGTCAGACTGGTTGTCGAATATGCACAGCTCCCAATTCGGATGGGACTGCCGGCGCACGGATTCGATGCAGGCCAGCAGAGCCGATGCTTGGGCATTGAATACCGGAACGATAACGCTGATGCGGAGCGATTCTTCGCCCGAGAGAACACTTGAAGCTGACCCATTGGATCGCACTGAATTCGCAGGTATGCCTCGTAACAAATTATTGTAGCTGACCAGATTATCCCTCAGCGAAATGTTTTCGAGTTTGCTGGAGGCGCGCGCCACCTTGAGATCCGGCAAGACCCTGAAACCATCGTGCTGCGTAAATCCAATCTTCAAGCCTTCAACTGCCGGAATAAGCCCGAATATGCGCTCAAGCGCATGCGCCATGGTGCCATCGACCCCAGGCATATCGGCTTTGAAATCGAATCCCCTGTTGATGATACGTGCCTTGTCAGCGAGTAGCTGCGGTCGCATCCAGAACATAGTTCCGGCAAAGAAACCCCATTCCTTGGGGATAATCGTTTTCGGATAAAATTGCTGGAATATGGCCTGAATTTTGGACTCGTTTTCGTGAATGTGAGTTGGTCCGTGCACATACAAGCTTCTTGGGCCCACCAGGCAAACGTTCGGATCCCGTTGAAAGAGGGTGAGAATTGCATTGATGGTGGACTCTGACGCCAAAGTGCCGCTCAGAGCAAGACCCCGCCAAGCCTCAGGCAGCGCAAGCCCTCTGCTCGAATGTCCGCGCTTCGTGTGAACCTTGCAGACAGCGAGATACGGATTGAGTTTTCCGGACGCGAGCAAGTCTAGAAAAGGCTTAACGTCATAACCATAGTTTTCCGTTTCAAAGATGCTGGCCTTCGGAAACTCTTTCTCGATGAGCCTTCTTATACCGGATCCGTTCGCGACGGGAACTGACACAAACAAATCGTAGTCGATCTTGATATTGCGGACCCAACTGATGATTTCATCCAGCAAATCGTCATAAAATGCGTGGATGACGACGGCAATTTTCGCGCTTTGCAGCGATTTGGAGGGATCGATGGTCAATCGTCCTTCGATCGAGCCGGAACAAATGTAATGCAGCAAAGGATTGAATCCGGCTTCAAGAACATCGGGATTCTGCTCCAAGTACCAATCCGAATCGAAGAGGGGATGCGGGTCGCGACCTTCCTTCCAGCCGGTGCGCAGGTAATGCTCCACCGGATTCATCCCGGATGGAATCCCCTCCGGTTGCTGAGCGGCGTACCATTCGCAGTCGAAGAACGGGTGCGGGCTAGCGCAAGTTTTCCTGCCGCGACGCAGATAGTGCACGAGAGGATTGAGTCCCGTCGCTGACCCGTTTGACGTTTGCGACAGGTACCACGCGCTGTCGAAAAGCGGATGCGGACTGCGGCTTTCTTTCCATCCCTGGTGAATATAGTGCATCAAAGGATCGACGCCTGCCGCCGCCACATCAGGATACTGACTCTCATACCATTGACGGTCAAAAAAGCCGGACGCCTCAATTTCCTTCGCGAGGCGATTCTGCCAGTTGCGCGGACTGACTTGTTGAGGCAGGCGGAGGCTTGCCACGACCCGGACCATCCTGAGGAATGCCTTCACGCGGCGGGCCAAGCGAGGATACCGTCGTGCCATCGCGCGTCGCTGCATCGCGAGGCGCCACGTCAACGGGGCGGACGACGTGCTGACCTCGGGGAACGAATTCGGCATTTCACCACCTTCCGTCGCGGCTGAGTCCTCGTGGGCTCTCAAAAGTCAAGAATACGTTGTTCAACGCCTTGTTCCAGCGAAAGATACCTGAAACCTGGCTGGGGCAGCACAGTGCGTCCGCCATGCCCTTGTTTGATCTGTACGGATTTTCAGCGCCCAACATAGGGCGTGCGTCAGGGCAGTGCAACTCAACCTTAGGCCAAGCGCTCCAATTCGCGCACTAGATTGTCGGCGATCGCCTGAAACGAACGGGCACTTGGGGAATCTGGGTGGGTCGCGCAAACCGGCTTGCCCAGGTCTCCCCCTTCGCGAATGGCCAGTTCGATCGGTATGCGGCCGAGAAACGGGATGTTGTTCTGTCCGCTCGCCCGCTCGGCATTTCCCTTGTCGAAGATGGCAGTCTCCGTCTTGCACTGCGGGCATATGAACGCGCTCATGTTCTCAATCAGCCCGACCACCGGGACGTCGACTTTCTGAAACATCGCCACGGACTTGATCGCGTCAAGCAATGCCACGTCCTGTGGCGTGGATACGATCACCGCGCCGGCAATCTCGGTGAGTTGAGTCAGGGTCAAATGTGTGTCCCCCGTTCCGGGCGGAAGGTCAATCACCATGAAGTCGCCGCCCGGCCATTTTGTGTCCCGCAGCAGTTGCTCGATCACCTGGTGCACAATTGGCCCGCGCCAGATCGTCGCCGCCGCTTCCTGCACCAGGTTGCCGATGGACATGCAGGCCAGCCCGTACTTCTGAAGCGGCAGCAATCCGTGCTCGCCTTCCATTTTCGGCTGCGTGTGGCGCAATCCCATCATAATCGGCAGGCTCGGGCCATAGATATCTGCGTCAAACAGCGAGGTCTTGTAGCCCATGCGGGCGAGCGTGACGGCCAGGTTGACGGCGACGGTGGACTTGCCAACCCCGCCCTTGCCGCTTCCGACCGCGATCACCGCGTCATAATTTTCCAGGTACAGGTTGCGGCGCGGCCGCTGGGGCTGGCGCGGCTCGCCTGCAGGGGCTGCGGCAGGCGCTGGGACTCCGTGTGCTTCCCCGTGGTTGTGCTCGTGCCCGTGGCTGTGGACGTGCCCGCGGGTTGGCTCGACCGGTTCGTCGTCCATGCGAATACTGACTGCGCTGATTCCCGGGATCTGACGCAATTTCGCCCGCACCTGGTCACCCACCTTCTGCCGCACGGCCTCATCCGGAGGCAAGTCGAGCGTGATCGTGACACTGCTGCCTTGAACGACGCACGCGGTGACGGCTTCCTCGTCCAGCAGATGCCGGCCGGTGCCAGGCAGGACGATCTCGGTGAATGCCTGTTCGAACTGCTGTTCCAGGGATGCCATGGATTCCGATGCTTCTCGAAGAGAGGCGAATGACAAGTCGGGTGGACCACTAGCCTGCACATATCGCGCCGAACTCCACCCGGCGCAGATTCGGGGTCAATGGCGGCATAATCCGGCGCTCCCCGCAGTACATGAGTGTAGGGGTTGAAGTCCAGGGCTGCGCGCACCGCCCTAACACTATAAGGTTGAACGCAAGCGCTGGCAATGCGGCAATTGCCCCTCCTATCTCATTGTTCCCGTTTCCTCGAATTGGGCCATGTGTCGCCATGACCACAGTATTCCCGATGTGTGGCGAGCGCATTCAGGCGATACAGGCAACACGTGTTCATGAATTGGAGTTGGAGACCTATGGCGCGCGCGGGCGTTTGCGGCGCTGGTCTGTCAGCGCAGATCCGCACCATGCCCGCTGGATCGAGACGTTCTCGGCGATACGCGTGCCGACCCTGCTTCGCCCGACGGATGCTGAGCCTTTTCTCCTGCTCGCACGAGCAAGGCTCCGAGGTGGCCGAGTGGCGGGATTCGACTTGAGCGCGCCGGGACTCGTACGCCTGATGGTGGATACGGAGGAGGGAGCGCACTGCCTGTTGCTCGAACTGCTGCCTGCCCATCCCAACCTGCTGCTCCTCGACGCGGATGAGCGCGTGCTGGGACTGCTCAGGCGAGCCAGACCCGCCCGGGACCTGAGCATCGGCCAGCGCTATTCGCCGCCGGCAGATCCGCGGAAGTTCGCAGGTCCGCTGCCGCGCATCCCACCCTCTGACCCCGGACAAGCCAGGGCGCTTGACGAGCAATGGAAGACGCTGCTCGCGGCCGGGGACCTGGCCCAGGTCCGCACCGCCGCTGGGCGCCTGACGCGGCAGGTCGTCACCCGCCTGGAACGGCGCCTAGCGCACCTGGAAGCGGACCGATTGGCTGCAGGCGAAGCGGAGCTAATCCAGCGCTGGGGAGAACTGCTCAAGATACACGGAGGCCGCTGGCGTTCCGGCGCCGCCGAGCTGCGCGTTCCTGACGAGTTCGCGCCGGAGCGGCCGGAGGTGACGATCCCCCTGGATCCGGCCCTGACTTTGGCGGAGAACATCGCACGCCTGTTTCGCCAGTATCGCAAGCGGCGAGATGCCTCCGCCCATGTTCAACGCCGGCTCGTCGAAACGGAACGGGATTTGGCCGCCGCCCGCGCTACGGCCCGAGGCGTTGCCATGGCGGTGTCGTTCTCGGACATCGAGCAGGCGCTGCAGGCGCTGCCTGGCCGGCAGCCTGAAGCAGCGGCCGAGCCGGGCCGCCGCGCCCGGCGTCCGCCGCCCCGCATGGCGGCGAGGCTGTTGCAGCGCACCAGCTCCGACGGATGGACGATCCTGGTTGGGCGGTCCGCGCAAGACAACGACGCGCTGACATTCCGCGTGGCAAATGGCCGCGATTGGTGGCTGCACGCGGTGGGACATTCCGGCTCGCATGTCGTCGTGCGGAATCCGGCCGGCGGGGCGTTGCCCCAGCCGACCTTGCGGGAGGCCGCCTGGCTTGCCGCCTACTACTCGAAGGCCCGCCCCCAGGGGCGGGTCGAGGTGGCATATGTGGAACGCAAGCATGTCCGCCGCGTGCCGAAGGGTAAGCCCGGCGCAGTGACCTTTGACCACGGCCATACCTTGTGGGTGGACATTGCGGATGCACGGCTCGAGCGTGTGTTGGCGGCAACGCGGGCAGACGGGCAGGACGGGGAGGAGGCCCCCCGTTGATTACGGGTGGAGGAGGCGCGGCCGAAGGTTGCAACACGAAACGGTAAAGCCCGGCAACGCCTCCAGGACGCGGCCGGGCTGAGGACGCGGGGAATCACGTGCCGGTGTTGATCTTCTTGTAGTACTGGGGATCGAGCTGATAAATGGCCGCCATTTCCTGGGTGAATTTGCCGGTCTGATTCAGCTGTTTGTAGGCCAAAGCTTTGCCGTGGTGCGTATCCATGTCCTTTCCCGAGCCGTACTTTTCGGAGTTGTCGAAGGCCGTGAGGGCCTGGGCGAGGGACTCGGGGGCGCCTTTGCTGAGTTGCTCCAGTCCCGATTGGTAGTAGGCGTTGGACAGCACCTGCGCGAGGGTCACGCCGTTCTTCAGCGCAAAGTTGGGCGCGATGCCATTCAGTCTCTCCAGCTCGGCCAGTCCTGCCGCCGCGTTGCCGGCCAGCAGCTGGAACGATCCCATGCCGTACTGCATGGCGTGATTCTCCGCGGCGTCGGCTCCGCTGGCAGCGCCGAAGCGATCGCGCAGGGCGCCCATCGCCTGTACCGCCTCGCCGGCCTTCTTGGATAGCGCGGTCCCGATGGACACGTCATAGACATAGCGGGAGGCGGCGTGGGCGGACATGGACCGCTCCGGTTCCGGGAACTCCCGCGCAAGTTGTCCGAATACCTCGACCGCCCGCTTGATTGAAGCTTCGGTGCGGAGGTTCATCAGCGCCACCCCCAGCAGGTAGCGCGCCTTGCCCACGCGGGGGGACGCGGATACAAGCTGATCCAGCACCACCACCGCATCCTGGGGCTGCATCTGCATCATCTGCGAATAGCCCAGGCCATAGCGGATTTCCTCGTAAACGGGATTCTGCTCGGACACCTTGCTGGGCTTGGCTTCCAGCACCGCCAGGCCCGCCTTGAATTCGCCGGTTGCCGCCGCATGATTCCCTGCCATGCTCAGGTCCGCGCCCTTCAGGTAATGCAGCTTGGCCAGTTCCACCCGCTTGGCGTCGTCCCCGGGCGCTTTTTGCACGGCCGCCTGCGCCTCGCTGAACTCCGCATCGGTTACCGCCAGGACCGAATGCGCGGACACGAGCAGGCCGATCCCGACCGCGAGCGCGACCATCCCGCGCAGCAGGGTCAACATGGTGGACTCCTCGATGCGGTCAAGCAGTCATTGAGTGCCGACGGAAGGCTCCGTGGCAGCGTTCGCGTCCACGGATAATTCCTGGCAGATAGCACCGCCGCGCATGCAAACGCAATCTGCGGCGGTCCATTGAACCAGGCGCACGGAACCACCGTGACTAGTCCTCTAGCCCTCCGCGCGTCCACGCGTACGGAGCTTCCAACCGAGTGCGCCGCTCGACCACCCTGCGACTTGGACGCGCATCGGGCAAACCGGCCGAGCCACCCCACCCGGCCGTCCGCACCGTCGTCATCGCGCACGTGGCCGGAGTTCGGGAACGAACTCGTACGCCACACCCTCCTGCGCGCCCTTGCCCAAGGGATGCCGGGTCGCCGCCCGCACCCGCTCGACGTCCACGAACCGGTAGAGCAAGTGTGGATCGCGGTGCAGCGGAATCCCCAGGCGGCGCGCCCGCACGACCTGGCGCGGGCGGTAGCCGATGTCCGCCAGCAACAGGCCCGGGGAAGGCAGTGGCCTTGCATCCCAGGCGGGCACTTTCAATGCGAGGGCCCGGCACAGGAGCGTCTGCCCCGCGCACAAGCGGTGCACAGGCCGCGCCGTCCCGGCCGGCAGGGGATTGCGCCGCGCCATGCGGGCCAGCATCGCACCGGCTTGTGCCGCGGACCAGCGCTGCGCGTCGGGTGCCGCTACATGTTCGTGGAGCAGCGGCAGCCCCGCCTTGAACAACACCGCATTGCCGGCGCCCCGGACGCTCACATTGAAGGAGTCGCCCCCGCGCGCGTAGTACATGTAGATCGTGCCCGGAGGCATGAACAATGCGCGGCGCTTGGGCGTGTATCCGAGGGAGGCATGGCTGGCCTTGTCTTCCAGGTAGTACGCCTCCGCCTCCACCAGACTGGCCATCAGCCAGTGCCGGCCCACGCGGTGGCACAACACCAGGCCCAACAGGCTGGCTGCCACTTCCTGCGCATCGCGGTCGAAAAATCCCGCCGGGACGGGTTTGCCAACGGGTGGCAGGATGTCCGCAAGGTCTTCGCGCATGGCCGGTCGCGGGCCGGTTGGGGATTGAAGGCTGTGCGGCATGCGGCCAAACAGTATCGGTGCCCATGCGAGTGCGGGCGGCAGCGCGGGTGCTGGGGCCGCGCGAGGGCGATGGGACTGCGCTCACGCTGTATAGGCAACGAGGGCCCGCTCCAGCATCTCCCGGTAGGCCCACACGGGCCAGACACCCTCCCGCTGGTCCACCAGCGTCGACCCGTCGAACAGGGCGACCGTGGGCAGGGTCTCGATGCCGAAGGCGCGGGCGAGGTTCCGGGCCCCGGTCCGATTCAGCTTCGCAATGATTGCGCGTCCGGCAAACTCGTCCGCCAATTCCTCCAGCAGCCGGGCGACCATTGCACACGAGTCGCACTCCGATTCCCAGAATCCCACGAGCACCGGCACGCCCGCGCCGGTCACGCGCGCTTCAAATTCGCTCTCTTTCCAATCAGGTAGCGTGCTCATGCTATGCCCTTCAACATGTCACAGGACTGGCTTCCCGCGCGAGCCATGGCAAAACAAGCGGCCAAACAGGTGACGAGACAGGGGCGGGCGCAGCGTTCGCCCGTCTCGGGTGCCGGTTAAACGCCGGCCCCGTGCCAGCGGTTTCGTCGCGCTTTCGGCCCGCGTTCGCGCCCACGGGGCTCCGGGAGAGGGGCGCGGCGCGACCTGCAGCCCTACCGAGCATAGCATGACATGGGTCGCGTTCCCGGTCAGCCTGGGCGGGGTGGCTGACTCGAGCAGGGCGGGCGGTCTCTTAACCCAAACCGTGGGATGGGATACAGTCGCTCCAGCACCCAACCTGAGCCGCCTTCGCCTTCCATCGCGAGGTTCCCATGAAGGCCGTTCCCGTACAGTCCCAGGCGTCCGGCGATCTCTTCAGCCCCACACCCGAGATCGCGCTGCTTCGCCAGACCCTGCGGCGCTTCGTCCAGGAGGAGGTGGAACCCCAGGCGCTCGACCACGAGCGGGCGGAGCGCTTCAACCGTCCCCTGTTCAAGCGGCTGGGCGAACTGGGGCTGCTGGGCGTGACGATCCCCGAGGAGTACGGGGGAGCCGGAATGGGCGCGGTGGGCGCAGTAGTGGTCAACGAGGAGCTGGCGGCGAGCGATCCCGGCTTCTGCCTGTCGTACCTCGCCCATAGCATGCTGTTCGTGAACAATTTCTTCCAGAACGGCAGCGAAGCCCAACGCACGCGGTACCTCGACAGGGTCATCTCCGGAGAGTGGATCGGAGGAATGGGCATGTCGGAGCCCGACGCTGGTACGGACGTGCAGGCCTTGCGCACTGCGGCTGTGCGCAAGGGGGACCACTACGTGCTGAACGGCCGGAAGATGTGGATCACCAACGGTGCCGTCTCGGACACCGAAGCGGGGGACATCTTCCTCGTGTACGCGAAGACAGGAAGTCACATCTCCACGTTCATCGTGGAGAAGAGCTTTCCCGGATTCTCCGCCGGGCAGCGCATCAAGGACAAGGCGGGGATGCGCTCCTCGCCCACGGCCGAGCTTGTATTCGACGAGTGCACGGTGCCGGTGGAAAACCGCCTGGGCGAGGAGGGCGACTCGCTCATGCACATGATGCGCAATCTGGAGATCGAGCGGCTCACCATTGCGGGGATGTCGGTCGGAATCGCCCGGCGCTGTCTCGACGTGATGAACCGCTACGCGGCACAACGCAAGGCGTTCGGCCAGACGATCAACCAGTTCGGCCAGATCCAGCGGCACATCGCGGAGTCCTACGCCGAGTTCATGGTGGGGCGCAGTTTCGTATACGAGGTGGCGAGCAAGATCCGGCTCGGAAAGCCCGGTCAGCGGATGGAAACCGACGCGGCGAAGCTGTTTACGGCGACGATGGCGAAGAACGTGGCTGACCGCGCCATGCAGGTGCTCGGGGGCAACGGCTACGTGGGGGAGTACGTGGTGGAGCGGATGTGGCGCGCGGCGAAGCTGCTGGAAATCGGGGGCGGGACCTTGGAGGCCCACCACAAGAACATCACGCGGGACCTGGCGCGCCGGCCTGAGTTCTACGGCTAGGCGATGCAGGCAGTCAGGCGTAGGTGCCGGACAGCAATAGGGCCACCTCGGCCAATTCCGGTTGCGGCTCCAGGAATTCGATCCCGACGCGAAAGTCGGAGCCGCCTGTCGTCGTCTCATGGCGGACCACCCCCTCGACCGACATACTGTGCCCCCGCAGCACCAGATCGAGCGGCCGCCCGCGGCCGATCCTCAGACGGGTTCTCAGCCCGACCCCCCGGGAGGACAGGCCGAACGGTTCCATCGGCTCGCCGGGGCGGTCTTTCAAAGACACCTTGCCTGTGAAGGGGTGGCGCGAAACCGTGCGCCGGTCCGCGCCGGAATATTGGGGATCAGGCATGAGGGAATGGGAAGATTGCGGACGCGCGGAATGATGATCGGCTCTCCACGGTATGATTAGGGAAGTGCCGAGAGCCGGGCCGACGACGCTTCCGTCCCGGCGGGTGATCCACGCACCGCCGCTACGGGATGCTCAAAGGACCGACTCCGCTCCCCTCCACGCGGCTAACTTGCGACCGAACGGGCTTCCGGACGCTCCACCGTCCGCTCGGCTGCACACCCACGCGTCACTGCGCCGGTCAGCCATGGCCCGGGCATCTCGCAGCCGTTCAGTTCCATATGCCGCCCAGGGAAGAGTATCGGCCCACAAAGTGGAGACCATGCGGAGGCCTTGTGGAATTCCATGCAGCGGCGCGCAGGCGGCGGACCCAGACGCCTGAATTGCCCGGCGGCCGGCTGCGGCGGGGTCCGGCGGGGCTGTGAGCCCTCGCAGCATGCGGTCGAGTGTGGGTCCGAGGCGTGCTTGACGCGAGTGCGATGCCATGCGCTTTGGCAGCGCCGTAGCGGATTGGGTTCGTTTTCGCAATTTTTGATAAATATCTGTTATAATTTGGTAAATTATCAGCGGCGCCAGGTCCTGGTGGTCAGGGGCGGCAGCGGGTGCGGGTTTGCCGGTGCGCGGGCTATGCCGGAATGCAGGCCACGCGCGTGCGCAGTCCAACTGCCGCCGGAGAGGTGTCCCGCTCCCATGGAGATTGGGTTCGTTTTCCATTCTTCCCACCTATCGGACTGTGTCGGCAGGACCTTTGCGCGTACGCCGAAGCTCCCGCCCCGGGCCGCAACGGCTCATGCACTCGACGGCGAATCGGGTCCGGCACGCAATCGGGCCGTCTTCAGCCTTCTCGTGAAACGTCCAATGACGAGAGAGTTCCCGGACACCCCATGGAAGAGAGCGAGCTTTCCACCTTGGACGGGGCCTGGGGTGAGGTTCGACACCGCCACCAAGCCGGTTTGAGCGCACCGGTGCGAACCGGACGCTTCGCTGGGTCGCTTGCGGGGCGCGCAGCCAGAACCGACTTCGGCCCAGGTCTTGCGGTCCGCAAGAAGGGCCGTCCCTCCAGTATACCCCTCCGCAACGCACTCCCCCCGCTTGTCGGTCGAATGTGCGAAATGGGGAGACCCGGAGGAAGGGGAAAACGAGCGGATGATCCGCAATCGAGGCACCCGCAACCGGGACTTGGCCTCCGCGCCCGGATCGGCGATGGTCAGGGTGGGGCCGGGGCCGCTGCACACAGAAGCGAGGCCGTCATGGCGAAAGCACAGAAGGAGCATTTCCGCTGGGAAGATCCTTTCCTGCTCGAAGAGCAGTTGACCGCCGAAGAGCGGATGGTGCGGGACACGGCGCGCGACTATGCCCAGGGACGCCTGCTGCCCCGGGTGATCGAATCGTTCCGGGAGGAGAAGACCGATCCGGCCATCTTCCGGGAGATGGGCGCGCTCGGCCTTCTCGGCGCAACGATCAAGGGCTACGGCGGCTCCGCGGCGAGCTATGTCGCCTACGGGCTGATCGCCCGTGAAGTCGAGCGCGTGGATTCCGGCTATCGCTCCATGATGAGCGTCCAGTCCTCGCTGGTGATGCACCCGATCCACGCCTACGGCACGGAGGCGCAGCGCGCCAAGTACCTGCCGAAACTGGCCAGCGGGGCCTGGATCGGGTGCTTCGGATTGACCGAGCCCGATCACGGCTCCGACCCCGGCAGCATGCAGACCACCGCGCGCAAGGTCGGCGGCGGCTACGTGCTGAACGGGTCGAAGACCTGGATCAGCAATTCGCCCATTGCCGACGTGTTCATCGTCTGGGCCAAGACCGAGGACGGCGTCATCCGCGGATTCGTGCTCGACAAGGGGCTGAAGGGCCTGTCCGCCCCGAAAATCCACGGGAAGATGAGCCTGCGGGCGTCGGTCACCGGACAGATCGTCCTCGACGGGGTGGAGGCGCCCGAGACGGCGCTGCTGCCGAACGTGGAGGGGCTGGCCGGACCCTTCGGCTGCCTGAACAACGCCCGCTACGGGATCGCGTGGGGGGCGCTGGGCAGCGCGGAAACCTGCTGGCACGCGGCGCGCAGCTACACGCTGGAACGCAAGCAATTCGGGCGCCCGCTGGCGGCCAACCAGATCGTCCAGCTCAAGCTCGCCAATATGCAGACCGAGATCGCCATCGGCCTGCAAGCCTGCCTGCGCGTGGGCCGGCTGAAGGACGAAGGCAAGGCGACCCCCGAGATGATCTCCCTCATCAAGCGCAATTCCGCCGGCAAGGCCCTGGAGATCGCCCGTCTCGCCCGGGACATGCACGGCGGAAACGGCATCCACGAGGAATTCCACGTCATGCGGCACCTGGTGAATCTGGAGACGGTCAATACCTACGAGGGCACGCACGACATCCACGCCCTGATCCTGGGGCGCGCACAGACGGGCATTCAGGCGTTCACGGGGTAGGCGCCTGAGGAGATGGCGCGAGCAAATGGCGGCACGGATACCGGCTGGGTAGCCACCCGCCACACGGATCGTTCGCCCGGGTCGCAGGCGGCGCTCCCATGGCATTCATGCCCTCGCGCATGATCGTTGCGGCTCACTTGAGCGGCACCATGTCCTCCAGCAGCACGGGGAGAAACTCGGATATCGTCGGATGGGGCGGCACCGCGTGCTGGATCACGCGGTAATCCAGGCGCGCGTACATGGGCGCCAGCAAGGAGGCCGCGAGCTCATCCCCTTCGATACCCAGAATGGCGGCGCCCAGGATGCGGCGCGTCCCCGCTTCCGCCACGATCTTCATGAAGCCCTGGGTCTCGCCCCGCAGCCGCGCCCGCGCGATGCCGCTCATCGGCAAGGTTCCCACCAGCGCCTTAACCCCGCTCGCCCGCACCTGGGTTTCGGTCAGGCCGGCCCGCCCCAACGGCGGATCAATGTAGAGCCCGTAGGTGGCGATCCGGTCGCGCACGGAGCGGGTCTCTCCATCCAGGAGATTCGCGGCCACGATCTCGAAGTCGTTGTAGGACGTGTGGGTGAACGCGCTCTTGCCGTTGCAGTCCCCCAACGCGAACACCCCCGGCACGCTCGCCTGCAACCGGTCATCCACCGCGACCCAGCCCGCCCGGTCGAGGGCGATGCCGCCGGCCTGCGCGTCCAGGTCGTCGGTATTGGGACGCCGGCCGATGGCGACGAGCAGGTGGGACCCTTCCACCGTGGCGGGCACGCTCTCCCCTTTGACTCGCAGCCGCACGCCTTCCCGGCCGCCGGGCATCCCTTCCACGGCGCTGACCTCCGCGTTCGTGTGGATGGCGATCCCTTCGGCGGCAAGGATGTCGCGCACGGCCTGGGACACGTCGGGATCCTCGCGGAAGATCAGCCGCTCCGCCCGCTCGACAATCGTCACCTTTGCGCCGAAGCGGCGGAACATCTGCCCGAATTCCAGGCCGATGTAGCTGCCACCCAGGATCACAAGGTGCTCCGGAACGCGGTCCAGCTCGAGTATCCCCGAATTCGTCAGGTACGGAACGCGCTCCAACCCCGGAATGGGCGGGATGAAGGGCCTCGCGCCCACGTTGATGAAGACGTGGTCGGCGTCCAGGGTGTCGCTTCCGACGCGCACCTCCCGCTGGCCGGAAAACTTCGCATGACCTTCGATCACCGTCAGTCCGCTCACGCCGCGCAGGCTCTTGGCCACCCCGCTGCTGCCGCGGCGGACGATCTCGGCCTTGCGCGCCAGGACGCGGGCCATGTCCACCGACACCGGCCCGGCGACGTTGACCCCCAGCTCTGCCGCCGTGCGGGCGACGTGGACGGCCCGCGCGCTGGCCACCCAGGCCTTGGTCGGAATGCAACCCACATTGACGCAGGTTCCGCCGAACTTGTTGCGCTCGATGATCGCCGTGCGGCGACCGGCTTGCGCCAGGCGGCGCGCCAGGGGATTGCCGGCCTGCCCGCTGCCGATGACGATCGCGTCGTAATGTGTGCCCATGAGGATGATCCCCGCTGGTCGTGAGTGGAGCCCGCAACGGACCGGCCGCAGAAGTCGCGCGGGGCCTGCAGGGCGGCGGCTCTACAGCCCAACGTCGCGCCGCCTGACGTCCCGCAGCCCTACCGTATGGCCGCGCCCGCATCTTGCGCCAGCCCTGGGGTGTTCGCCAAGCGGAGCGGCGGCGGGAACTCCGGCATGCGTGGCAATGCCGCGCCGCTGCGCCGGATCAGCGCTTGCCAGTCCGAGGGGTTTCGAGACAAGGTTCCTCGAGGCAGGACCCGGCAGCGCCGGGACGAGCTCGCGGCAGGACGAACCGCGGGAGCTGGCGGCGCGCCGCGCCGCTTCGGCATGCCGGCGCGCGGGTAAGCGCCGCTCACAGCACGGGATAAGCGTGTTCCCAAGAGAAGGCGGGATCGTGTCGTCGCCGGTACAGCAATCCAATTGGCGTCAGATTTGGCTGTTTGGCCTCGTCTTATTGAATTCAATTTAGGTCGGTTACCGTCAAAGTAACCGTCAGTGCAATCCCCTTGTGCCATCCTGACCGAATTCCAGGAGCGGGTCGACACACTACGCTGGGGATGTGTACGGTGGCTACTTCGTTGCTCCGCTATCACCTCGTTTGCCACCCTCCGAGACGGCCCCCCTGCCATACAGTCGTCCGATTGCCGACAGGATAGTCCGAGCGACCCGGCCTGAACCCGCGAAATACCCTTCGAGAAGCCCGGCAAGTCGGCCACGGCCCGTATCGCCTGGCCTGTCCCCCCCCACCCAGGCGTAGGCCCCCCGGGCACCCCCCACCCCCTATCTCCCTTGTCTCTGCGGAATAGGTTTTATCTACGGATTTTTTGCGGGTAGAATTTTTCCAGGACTTTTTTGGCGGGAAAATTTTCGAGCTCATTTCCTGCGCAGGGAGGTCTCACCCTTGATGCCAGTCTTGACCACTATAGGAAGCGAGACTCGGAGTTCTACCGAAAAAAGAAAGGCGTCGGGCCATCGCGTTCCGCTGCGAGACCGGCAGGACGCTGCGCTACCAGCCGACGAACGATCTGGTGTACCGGCTGGGGTTTGTGACCGATCATGACGCGGCGAAAGCCGATGCTGCGGCCGCGCAGATGGTGCGCCGCGTTGTTCCGGTGAAGGTCAAAGCGACGAAAGGTGCAAAGTCATGAACCGATACCTCAAGGGGCTCACGGTCGGCGCGGCCTGCATCGTCATGGCGACGCTTCCCTATCGCGTCTCGCGCGGTGCTGAGCCCGCATCCAAGTGCCAGGCCGTCGAGACCGCGGTGCACGAGCTGCTGGTCATGCAGGCGATGAAGACGGCGGAGTCGATCTCGATTCCCCTGGAGCGTTTCGGCATCACTCCCCACGGCCGCAAGCTGCTCGCTGCGGGAATGGACACGCCGGATGTGGTGCGGAAGCTCGAAGCGAAGTACGACGTC
>JBGOTW010000013.1:0-31117 GCA_041476685.1 bacterium
AAGCGGCTGGCGGAGGCGTCCATCGCGCCGCGGGCCGCCCAGCTCGATGCGACCGGGGAGTTCCCCTGGCAGAACGTGGCGGAGCTGAACGGCCTGGGCCTGAACGGGATGTTCATCCCGGACGCCTACGGCGGCGCGGGCATGTCGTACGCGGCATACCTGCGCTGCGTGATGGAGGTGAGCGGAGCCTGCGCCTCCACCGGGATCATTTGGGCCACGAATTTCCACGCCACCAATCCGGTGCTGGAGTTCGGCACGGAAGAGCAGAAGCGCCGGCTGGTGCCGCGCATCGCCGCGGGAGGCCTGGCGGCGCTGTGCATCACCGAGCCGACGGCGGGCTCAGATGCGACGGGAATGCGCACGCGCTTCACGCCCGCCGGCGACGAGATCGCGATCAACGGGGGAAAGACGTTCATCACGAATGGGGATGTGGCGGACCTGTACCTGCTGTTCGGCAAGTGGACGCCGCTCGGGGAGGGAAAGGACGCGATCACGGCCCTCATCGTCGAGAAGGGCGCCCCGGGCCTGCGCTTCGGCCGCAAGGAGGACAAGATGGGGCATCGCGCGTCCAGCACCGCGGCCTTGATCTTCGAGGACTGCCGGGTGCCGCGGGCGAACCTGCTGGGAGCGCCCGGCGGCGGCCTGAAGATCCTGCTGCCGTCGCTGAACAAGTCGCGCCCGAGCATCGCGGCCCACGCCCTGGGCATCTCGCGGGCGGCGTTCGAGGATGCCGTCGCCTACATCAACGAGCGCCGCCAGTCCGGCAAGCGCATCGTGGAGTTCCAAGGCATCCAGTTCATGCTCGCGGACCTGGCGGGAGAGCAGGCGCTGTGCGAATCCTGGCTGTGGCACGTGGCGCGGCTCGTGGACTCCGGCGTGAAGGACGTCGGCCTCGAGGCGAGCCTGCTCAAGCTGCGGGCGACCGACCTGGCCATGCGCATGACCACCGAGTCGGTGCAGCTGCACGGGGGCTACGGCTACTGCAAGGACTTGCGGGTCGAGCGGCTGATGCGGGATGCGAAGGTCACGCAAATCTGGGAGGGCACCAATCAGGTGCACCGGCAGTTGATCGGCCGCAGCTTCATGCAGAAGCGGGGCTGACCGACCGTGCCCGTCCGTCGCCCGGGCGTCCGCGGCCCGGGCGTCCGCCGCCCCGGCGTCCACGGCCCCGTGCGCCTGCGTCACCCCGCGAGTAGTGGGTCAATTGATTGAAGTGGGCCGTGAACTGCAACAACGGACTCCTCGCATTCGCTCGGAGTGACAACGGGCTGTCATTTCGAGCGTAGCGAGAAATCTGCTGTTGTCTCCGAACTAACCTCCTACCCCCTGCGTCGCCATTGCGCGACCACGGGCCCTTTGTGCTATGAGTCGGGACATCCGGCTCGGCGCGAAGGGCGGGCAGCCGTCTTTCCCGCAAGGATTTCCGGGCGCGGCTGCGGACGCAGCCGGAAATGCGGTTTCAGGGGCGCGTGCCAGAGTCGCGCGCCCATCCGACTTTCCAGGTACAGGTAATCCAAAGGACAGGGGGACTATGAAAAGGACAGCGTGGACGCTGAAGGCCGTCGCGGCAGGCGCGATTTCCGCGACGCTCGTGGCGGTGGCGCTCCTGAGCGGCGGCGGTTCGGCATGGGCGCAGGGGGTCAAGCCGCTAAAGCTCGGCGTCGTGACTTTCCTCTCCGGGGGGGGCGCCGGGCCGTTCGGGATTCCCGCGCGCAACGCCGCCGAGCTGATGCTCGAAGCCGTGAACGCAGGCACCCTGCCCGCCCCTTACACCGGCAAGGGCTTTGCCGGCGCCACGGTCGAGCCGATCGTCGTGGACGAGAATGGTCCCGCGACGAAAGTGGTGCAGGATTTCCGCAACCTGGTGGATCGCCAGAACGTGGACGCGGTGGTCGGGTATGTCTCCAGCGGGAGCTGTCTGGCCGTCGCGCCGGTGGCGGAGGAGCTGAAGACCCTGCTGATGATGTTCGACTGCGGCACGCCCCGCATCTTCGAGGAAGGCAGCTACAAGTACGTCTTCCGCTCCTCCGCGACCGCCACCATCGATTCCGTGGCCGCGGCGCTGTACCTGAAGGCGAAATATCCGAACCTGCACCAGTACGGCGGGATCAACCAGCAGTACGCCTGGGGCCAGGATTCCTGGCGCGACTTCACTGCCGCCATGCAGGCCATCGATCCCCAGGCCCGGAGCGTGTCGGAGCAGTGGCCCAAGCTCTTCGCGGGCCAATACAGCGCCGAGATCTCCGAAATCCTGCTCAAGAAGCCCCAGATCCTGCATTCGAGCCTGTGGGGCGGAGACCTGGAAAGCTTCTTCTTCCAGGGGTCCGCGCGCGGCCTGGAAAAGAACACGCTGCTGGTGATGACTGCCGCGGAAACGGCCATGTTCCGGCTTGGCCCGAAGATGCCCGACGGAATCGTGATCGGAGGGCGCGGACCGTACGGCCTGCTGGCCAATCCCTCCCCCGCGAACGATTGGTTCCGCAAGGCCTACTATGACCGCTACACGACGCCGGCCATCTACTCCACCTACCACATGGCCAACGCGATCCTGGCCCTCAAGATCGGCTACGACAAGGCCGCCGCCGCGAACGGGGGCAAGTTCCCCAGCAAGGATCAGGTCGTCGCCGCGCTGGAGCACCTGGAGTTCGACGGCATGGGCACGCCCATCAAGTTTGCCCTGGGCAAGGGCCACCAGGCGGTCACCGGCCATGCCTACGGAACCTACAAGTTCGACAAGGCCACGGGCGAGCCGACCATCGTTAACATCGTCCACTTCCCGGCCGAGTGCGTGAATCCGCCCGAAGGAGTCAGCAGCGCGGATTGGATCAAGGGCGGAATGAAGGGCGCGAAGTGCAACTAGGTCCCGCCGCCAGCACCCCGGTCTGCGCGGCTCCGCGGGGACCGGGCACTGAATACATTCCGCCGGCTTGCGGACTCTTCACATCCAGCCGCGCCGCTTCTGCGGGAGCGCGTTCCCATGCTGACGTTTGTCGCCATCGTGGTTGACGGCCTGGTGTATGCGTCGTGGCTGTTCATCGTCGCCCTGGGGCTGACGCTGATCTTCGGCGTCATGCGCATCCTGAACGTCGCGCACGGGGGCCTGTACGCGGTGGGCGCCTACACGTCGGCGGCGATGATCGGCGCGTACTTCAGGGGGGGCTATCCGCCGGCCTTGAGCTACCTGCTGATGCTCGCCTCGGCCGCCTTTGTGGGCACCGTCCTGGGGCTGCTGCTGGAGCGCGGCCTGCTGCGCTTCTTCTACCAGCGCGACGAGGTCATCATCGTGCTCGTGACGTACGCGGTCTTCCTGATGCTGGAGGACGCGATCCGCCTGATCTGGGGCACTGACGCGTACTTCGCCTACCAGCCGTATTCCCTGCTCGGCAATACCCAGGCAGGCGGTCTCAACTTCGCGAACTACGACCTCTCGCTGATCGGACTCGCCGTGGTCACCGGCGGCGCCCTGTGGTGGGCGCTGAACCGGACGCGCATGGGCAAGCTGCTCCGCGTCGTCATCCACGACCGCGATCTCGCCCTGTCCATGGGCATCAACGTCGCGCGGGTATTCACGGTCACCTTCGTCATCGGGGCGATCCTGGGGGCGCTCGGCGGGGCCTTTACCGCGCCCATGATCTCCGTGACCTTCGGCATCGGGGTCGAGGTGATCGTGCTGGCCTTTGCCGTCGTCGTGATCGGCGGGATGGGAAGCGTCCCTGGCGCCGTGTTGGGCGCCCTCATCGTCGGGCTGAGCCGCTCGGCGGCGGTGCACCTTTACGGGGAACTCGAGCTCTTCGTGATCTACGCGGTAATGACCCTGGTGCTCGCCTTCCGTCCGCAGGGGCTATTCGTGCGCGCGGCGGCGCGGAAGATTTGAACGGTGCGCGACAGGGGAGTGCCGCAATGAAGGACAGGACGCTCTGGGGACTGACGGCGGGCACCCTGCTGCTGGCCGCGGGGGGAGCCTGGCTGCCCCACTGGGCCATTTTCCTCGTCACCGTGGCGCTCGCCAAGGGGCTGGCGGTGCTGGGCCTGTTGATCCTCTGGCGCACCGGTCTGATGTCCTTCGGGCAGGCGCTCTACTTCGCCCTGGGCGGATATACGGCCGGCCTGCTGGGCCAATACTTTCACGTCCGCGACGCGTTCGTGCTGCTGGCCGGCGGCATCGCCGTCTCCGCCGCCGTGGCGGCGGCGCTGGGATTCCTCATCGCCCGCTATCGCGAAATCTTCTTCGCCATGCTGACGATGGCGTTCTCGATGATCCTCTACGGCGCCTTGGTGAAGTCGCAGGTCTTGGGCAGCACGGACGGATTCGCGATCGCGCCCGCCACGTTTGCCGGATTTGCGCCCGGCGGGGCGATCCTGAAATTGCCCCTGTTCTGGCTGGCCTGCGCCACGGCTTACCTCGCCGCGCTGGGCCTGCACCGCTACCTGTCGTCGCCGATGGGGGCCTTGGCCGTGGCGATCCGGGACAACGAGATCCGTGTCGAATACCTGGGGGTTTCGGTGCAGGGTGCCGTGCACGTGAAGACAGTGCTGGCCGCGGCCTTGACCGGCGCCGGGGGCGTGATCACGGCATTGGCGGTGGGCCACATTGATCCCGAGATGGCTTACTGGACGACCTCCGGCGAATTCGTGTTCGTCACCATCCTCAGCGGCACGGGCAGCATCGCCGCCCCGTTCGCCGGCTCGATCCTGTTCGAGCTGCTGCGCAGCTTCGCAGTGCAATATTCCCCGTACACATGGCAACTGACCATGGGCAGCGTCCTGCTGCTGCTGATCCTGTTCGTGCCGAACGGATTGTGGAGCCTGTTCGGCCGCCTCCTGCGGAGGGCCGCGTGAGCCTGCTCGAGGTCACCGATCTTAACAAGGCGTTCGGCTCCGTGAAGGCGGCGGACGCGATTTCTCTTGCGGTCGCCGAGCAGGAAGTGGTGGGGATCATCGGGGCCAACGGCGCGGGCAAGACCACCTTCGTGAACATGATCACCGGCTACCAGAAGCCGGACACGGGCCGCATCGTGTACCAGGGCCGGGACATCACGCCCCTGCAACCCCGCCAGATCACGCGGCTCGGCATTTGCCGCTCGTTCCAGGTGCCCCAGGTGTTCATGTCGGCCAGCGTGGAAGACAACCTGCTGATCGCGCTGGGGGTAGCCGAGCATCCGCGCGTTCCGTTCTGGCGCAAGCTGCGCACCGACCATCTGCTGAATCAGGCCGCGCTGCTGCTCAACCGCTACCGGCTCGCGGACTACCGGGCGCAGCCGGCCCACGAACTGCCCCAGGGCGTGCGCAAGCTGCTCGACATTGCCATGGCGGTCGTGCATCGGCCGCAGCTGCTCCTGCTGGACGAGCCGACCAGCGGGGTGAGCCTGGACGAGAAATTCGCGATCATGGACATCGTGATGGGAGCGCTGCGGGAGGCCGGGGTGACCGTGCTGTTCGTGGAGCACGACATGGACATCGTCGGGCGCTACGCGAAGCGGGTGCTCGCCTTCTACGAGGGCCTCATCCTGGCGGACGGCGCTCCCGACGCCGTGCTTGGCCACGAGGGCGTGCTGGAGCACGTCATCGGACGCGCGGGTGCGGGGGCGGCGCCCCAGCCGCGGGTCGGCGCGTCCAAGGGAGGCGGCCATGCTTGAGGTCGCGGCGCTGGATGCGAATATCGGCAGCGCCAGGATTCTGCGCCAGGTGCAGCTTGCGGTGCCCACCGGCAGCCTGAGCGGACTGATCGGGCGGAACGGCGCCGGCAAGACCACCTTCATGCGTTGCGTGATGGGCCTGCTGCCCGCCGCGGCGGGGAGGATTTCGTTCGACGGCGCGGACTTGATGCGGGTGCGCCCACATCGGCGCGCGGGCATGGGAATCGGCTACATGCCCGAGGACCGGCGTCTCGTGCCCGACTTCACCGTCGCGGAGAACCTGCTCGTGCCCGCGTGGGCCCAGCGACTGGCGGATGCGAACGCGCGGCTGGAGTGGATCTACGGGCTCATGCCCGAACTGAAAGAGTTACAGGATCGGCGCGCCAGCCAGCTCAGCGGGGGCCAGCAGAAGCTGGTGGCCCTTGCGCGCGCGCTGATGACCGGCCGCAGGCTGCTTCTGCTTGACGAGCCGTTCGAGGGAGTGGCACCGGCGCTCGCCGGCCGGCTGGCGGAAATCCTCGCGGACCTCAAGGCGACGGGCGTTTCCGTGCTGGTGGCCGAATCGAACGAGAAGCACATTGCGCATCTGCTGACCGAGATCCACGTCATCGAGCGCGGCGCGATCCACGGCGCCTAGCCCATCCTTCTCGCCACGACTGCGTGGGCCGGGGGGCAGCGTACCCGCCAGGGGAAGCGACATCGTTCCAAGGAGGGCGACGATACTGCCCCATGAATGCTTTGGCCGGGGTAAAACCTCCGTTCCATGTAACGTTTTCATTGTGATCCGCAATCTATACTATTCAGGATAGGGTGGAATCGGTTGGGGGGCGTATCCGGCAAAACAGCCATCTGTCCGGTTATCCCAGGCTGATTCGGCTCGGCGCCCCGCGTGGTTCTGCAGGAGAAAGGATGCGCCAGTGTCGTTAAGCGACGAAAGTTCCACAGGTTCCGGACAGCGGCCTTTCCGCGCGTCGAAAAGGTAGCCTCTCGGGCAGCCAACCGCTTGGCGGCCGATAAGGAAAACACGGGTGCGCGCGCTCGTGCAAAGGGAGCCCATCTTCATGCAAAGCAGTGAGAACCTGGATCTCGTCGGGAAGTCATCCCCGCCACCCACCGACAAGGCAATGCCCGACGAACCCGAGTCGCCGCCGGATGCGGGCGTCACTCCGCCCCGGAAACCGCTGCTCAAGCGCTGGCGGCTATGGGGCGGGGTCATCGCCGTACTGGTCGTGCTGTACTTGGTGCGCGCGCAGATCGCCGCCTATCTCCCGGCTCCGGTCGCTAACTGGCTCGTTCCCGGCAAGGCCACGGGTCTCGCGCTTCCGCCCAAGTTGGTGGGAGTCGCCAAAGTCGAAGTGCGCGAGGTTCCCGTCCAGGTTACGGCCATCGGCAGCATCGATCCGCTGCGCACGGTGAACGTGAAGTCCCGCGTTGACGGCCAAGTGATGGCCGTGAAATTCAAGGCGGGCGACGAGGTGAAGGCGGGCGAGGTCCTGTTCCGGCTGGACGATCGCACTGCCCAGGTGGCATTGGATCAGGCGCAGGCGGCGCTGGCTCGCGACCTCGCCACGCTCGAGAACCAGAAGCGCGAGTTCGCGCGCCAGGAGCAGTTGATGGCGGCGAAGATCACCACGCAGCAGGAATTCGACGCCGCCCGCACCGCCGTAGCCGTGACCTCCCAGGTGATCGCGGTCGACCGGGCGGCGATCGACAACGCGAAGCTGACGCTCGAATACAATACGATCAGGGCTCCGATCGGCGGGCGTACCGGTAAGGTACTGATTGATCTAGGGAATGTGGTTAAGGCGAACGACACATTTTCAATGGTGACGATCAACCAGATTCAACCCGTATACGTCACATTTTCCGTTCCCCAGCGGTACCTGGACGAAATCCGCTCCCGCCTCGCGGCCGGCCGGCTCCCGGTGAGGGTATCGCAGCCCGAGAGCACGCGCGCACTGGCCGAAGGCCAATTGGACTTCGTGGACAATGCCGTGGACACGAGCACCGGTACGATTTCGTTGCGTGCGGTGTTTCCCAACACGAACGAAGCCCTCTGGCCCGGGCAATTCGTCAGTGTGACGCTGATGCTGAGCAGCGAACGCGGCGCGCTCGTCGTGCCGCCGGAAGCGGTGCAAACCGGACGGGACGGGTCGTTCGTCTATGTGGTCAGGCCCGACAGCACCGCCCAGTTCCGTCCCGTGACGGTGGACCGGACCGTGAACGGGTCGGTCGTGATCTCCAAAGGCCTGGAGCCGGGGGACATGGTGGTGACCGACGGCCAGCTCAATCTGATTGACGGCAGCCGCATCCAGGTGGCCACCTCAGCCGCGCGGGGCAGCAAGCCATGAATTTCTCCGGCGTCTTCATCCGCAGGCCGGTGCTGACGACGATCCTGATGGTGGCGCTGCTGCTCGCGGGCGCCGTGGGATACAAGCTCCTGCCGGTGGCCGCGCTGCCGAAGGTCGATTTCCCCACCATCTCCGTATCAGCCGCGCTCCCCGGCGCCAGTCCGGAGACGATGGCGACCTCGGTCGCCATTCCGCTGGAGCGCCAGTTCTCGACGATCGCCGGCATCACGTCCATGACGTCCGTCAACGGCCAGGGCGTCACGGTCATCACGCTGCAATTCGCCCTGGAACGCAGCATCGACGCGGCGGCCCAGGACGTCCAATCGGCGATCAGCGTGGCGCTGCGCAGCTTGCCTGCGCAGATGACGATTCCGCCCTCGTACCAGAAGATCAATCCGGCGGACCAGCCGATCGTCCTGCTGTCCATGCAATCGGACACGCTGCCGCTGTCCACGGTCTACGAGTACGCGGACACGATCCTGTCGCCCCGGATATCCACGCTGAGCGGCGTGGCCCAGGTGTTCGTGTTCGGCGCGCAGAAGTACGCCGTCCGCATCCAGGTGAACCCGGATCAGCTGAACACGCGCGGGATCGGCATCGACGAGGTCATGGCCGCCGTTTCCGCCGGCAACGTGATCACGCCGGTGGGCACCGTGGACAGGGCGAACCAGTCGTACACGCTGCGGGCCACGAGTCAGCTCTACAATGCCACGCAATTCGGCAACCTGATCGTCGCCTTCCGGAATGGCGCGGCCGTCCGCCTGCGGGACGTGGCGACGGTGCTGGACGGGGTGCAGACGGATCGCGTCGGCGCCTGGCTGAACGGAAAGCGCTCCATCGGCCTGGCCGTATTCCGGCAACCCGGCGCGAATACGATCGAAATCGTGGATGCGGTTTCGGCGCTGGTCCCCACGTTCCGGCTGCAGATTCCCGGGGCGATCCGGCTGAACATCTTCAGCGACCGCTCCCTGTCCATCCGCGCGTCGGTGCACGACGTCGAATTGACGCTGCTGCTCACGGTCGCCCTCGTCGTATTGGTGATATTCGCGTTCCTGCGCAGTGTCACCGCCACGATCATCCCCGCGGTCGCCGTGCCGCTCTCGGTCATCGGCACCTTTGCCGGGATGTACCTGTTGGGCTACAGCCTCGACAATCTTTCCCTGATGGCGCTGACCGTGGCCGTGGGATTCGTGGTGGACGACGCCGTGGTCATGCTGGAGAACATCTACCGGCACGTCGAGGGAGGCCAGGAATCCAGGTCGGCCGCATTGCAGGGATCGAAGGAGATCGGATTCACGATCGTGTCCATGACGACCTCGCTGGTCGCGGTATTCATCCCGCTGCTTTTCATGGGCGGGATCATCGGGCGGCTGTTCCGCGAATTCAGCGTGACCCTGACGATGGCCATCGTGATTTCGGGCCTGGTCTCCCTGACGCTGACGCCCATGCTGTCCTCCCGCTTCCTGCACCGGGAGCGCCGGCACGGCCGTCTATACCGGGCGTCCGAAAGGGTATTCGAGGCCGCGCACGGGGGATACGGGCGCTTGCTGAACCTGGCCATCGGCCATCCCAAGACGATGCTGACCACCACGATCCTCTCGCTGGTGATCACGATCCTCCTCGTCTCCGTCATTCCGAAGGGATTCCTCCCGAACGAGGATACGGGAATGGTCTTCGCGTTCACGGAGGGGGCGCAGGACGCGTCATTCGTTTCGATGGTCGAGCACCAGAAGCAGGTCGCGGCGATCGTGCTGGAGCACCCCGACGTGGACACCGTGTTCTCCGCCACCGGCATCGGCGGGCTGACGGTGGTCGCGAACCAGGGACGGATGTTCATCACGCTCAAGCCCCGCTCCGAGCGCACCTACTCCGCCAGCGAGATCATTCAGCAGCTGCGGCCGAAGCTGGCCCGCGTCGTGGGCATGAACGTATTCCTCCAACCGATCCAGAACATCCAGGTCGGCGGAAGGCTGGCCAAGGCGCAGTTCCAATACACCTTGCAGGACACCAACCTGGTGGAGCTGTTCAGCTATGCCGGGCAGATGACGGATCAGCTGAAAAGCATCCCGCTGCTGCAGGACGTCAGCAGCGACATGCAACTGACGTCTCCCCAGGCTGTCGTGACGATCGACCGGGACTCGGCATCCAAGCAGGGCATCAGCGCGGCCCAATTCACGGACGCGCTCTACAGCGCGTATGGAGGGCGCCAAGTCTCCACCATCTATACCGCCACCAACCAGTACTGGGTCATCCTGGAGGTGCAGCCTCAATATCAGCGAAATCCCTCCGACCTGCAGAATCTCTACGTGCGCTCGACCACGACCGGAAAGCTGGTTCCGCTGCAATCCGTGGCCAGCGTGACGCGCGCGTCGGGCCCGCTCTCGATCAACCACCAGGGACAGCTTCCCGCAGTGACGATCTCGTTCAACCTCGCACCGGGAGTATCGCTGGGAGACGCCGTGAAGGCCATCCAGGGGGCCGCGCGAGAGATGCGCCTGCCCGGCACGATGACGACCAGCTTCCAGGGCTCGGCGCAGGCTTTCCAGAGCTCCCTGGCGGGCGAGGGCTTCCTGATCATCGCGGCGATCATCGTCGTGTACATGATCCTGTGCATCCTGTACGAGAGCTTCATTCATCCCGTCACGATCCTGTCCGGCCTCCCGTCGGCCGCCATCGGCGCCATCCTGGCGCTGATGCTGTTCGGGTCCGACCTGAGCCTGATCGCGATCATCGGCATCGTGATGCTGGTGGGGATCGTGAAGAAGAACGCGATCATGATGATCGACTTCGCGGTCGTGGCGGAGACCGAGCACAAGATGGCGCCCGCGGATGCCATCCGGCAGGCCTGCATGCTGCGCTTCCGCCCCATCATGATGACGACGATGGCGGCAATCTTCGGGACGCTGCCCATCGCCATGGGCGTGGGCGCCGGCTCGGAATTGCGCCGCCCGCTCGGGCTGGCCATGGTGGGAGGACTGCTCTTCTCCCAGATGCTGACGCTCTTCATCACGCCGGTGATCTATCTCTACATGCACCGGGTCATCGATTGGTGGGCCGCGCGATCCAGGCGCGGCGCGACCGACCTTCTGGAAGGGGAGCCGGAGCCGAAAGGGCTGGTGGATGCGCGCCCCGTTCCGGCGAGCGACGATTAGGGCGGCACCTGCGACAACCTGTCCGCCAGGGGCCGGACATGTGCGAGCGCGCGGCCGCGCACGATTCGGTCCAAGCGCGCGCAGCGCGAAGGTTTCCCTTGCGGATGCCTTGAGGCGCCCTGCTGCGGTGGGAGTGTCACTTCTGATCGGCTCGGGCGGGCGCGGCGCTCGGTCAGCGGCCACCTCTTTGGCGCGCTGCGCTGGAAGCGCGCCTGCGCTCCGGCCCCGACGGACGGCTGCGGCGCACGACCCGCCCAATTCCCGCCGACCCCGGCTGCACGCCCGTCTAGCCGCGGATCGTGCGCATCACGTCCTCGTTGGCCAGCGCATCTTCCGGCTTGCCGTGGAAAATGATTTCTCCGCGGTCGATCGCGTAGAGCCGGTCGGCAATGCGCGACGCCGTCATGAGGTTGGATTCGGCGATCAGCAGCGATATCCCCATCGCCTTGATCTTGATGACCGCCTCGCGAAAGCGATTCACGACGACGGGCGCGAGGCCCTCGAACGCCTCGTCCAGCAGCAGCAGCGACGGCGACAGCGCCATGGCGCGCGCGATTGCCACCATCTTCTTCTGTCCTCCGCTCAGGAACAGCCCGCGCCGGTCCAGGAAGCCCCGCACTTCGGGAAAGACGGTATAGATGCGCTCGTCGGCATCCGCTCCGACACCCGCGCTGCTGCGCACTGAGCCCGCCAGCAGCTTGCTGAGCAGGATGTTCTCCGCGACGGACAGGTCCGGAAAGATGCCCGCGTCCTCCGGCGCATAGCCCAGCCCTTCCCGCGCCCGCAGGTGCGCCGGCAATGCCGAGATGTCGCGCCCCTGGAATTCGATGCTTCCGCTGCGCACGGGGAGCAGGCCCATGATGCTGTCGATGGTCGTGGTCTTGCCCGCGCCGTTCCGGCCGACCAGGCAGACGACCTCGGACTCCTTGACGCTCAAGGAGAGCCCGTTCAGGATGTGCGCGGGTCCGCGGAATACATGGATGCCGTTTATTTCGAGCATGCCCAGCCGCCCCTCTGCAGGCCCTAGTTCGAGAACTTCCCGCCCACCAGCGTCATCGCGACTTCGTCGTTGTTGCGGATTTCGTCCGGCTTGCCGTCCGCCAGGATCCTGCCTTCATGCATCATCACGATCCGGTCGGAATAGCGGAAGACCACGTCCATGTCGTGCTCGATGATGACGGCGCTGATGTGGCCGCTCCGCACGACGGCCGACACGATATCCATGATCTTCGCCTTGTCCTTCGTGCTCACGCCGCTGGTGGGCTCATCGAGGAACAACAGGCTTGGCTTCAGCGCGTAGGCCGCCGCGACGTCGAGCAGCTTGCGCTCGCCCTGGGCCAGCCCGCCGGCCAATACGCCGGCCTTGTCCGCCAGGCCGAAGTGCTCGAGCAGTTGCTGGGCCTCGTCACGCACGGCGCTGTCGCCCACCGACGGAACCAGGAACTTCCGCGTCTTGCGCTCGCGCGAAAAGACCGGCAGCGCGACATTGTCGAACGCGGTCATCTGGTCGAACAGGTTGACGAGCTGGAAGCTCCGCGCGATGCCCGCCCGCACCCGCTCGTTCACCGTATCGTGTGTCACATCCACGTCCTTGAAATGAATCGTCCCTCCGTCGGGGAGATAGAAGCCCGTGATGACGTTCACGAGGGTGGTCTTCCCCGCCCCGTTCGATCCCACGAGGGCCAGCACTTCACCCTGCTCGACGGAGAAGTTGACCTTGTCCACTGCGTGATAGTCGCCGAAGACCTTGAGCAGGCTGTCGGTGCGCAACAGGGTCACGTCAGGACTCCTTTCGCAGCTTGGCCGCCATCTGGGTCACGGTCCCCACGATGCCTCCCGGGAGCAGCATCACCATCACGAGGAGCACCCCGCCGAGCAGGAACTGCCAGTATTCGGTCATGGCGATGGCGTAGGTCTTCAGGTAATTGAACATGATGGCGCCGACAATGGGGCCGGTGAAGTTGTGGAATCCGCCCAGCACCGTCATGAAGACGATCTCGCCGGAGAACTGCCAGAACAGCACGTCGGGCGTCGTCAATCCGTTGAGCGGCACCCACAGCACGCCGGCAATTCCGGTGAATACTCCCGAGATCAGGAACGCCATCCAGCGGTAATGCCAGACCCGCACCCCGACGAATTCGGCCCGCGTCTCGTTGTCCCGGATCGCCTGCAGGGCCTTTCCAAACGGGGAGTGGACGATCAACCACATCACAGCCACGCAGACGACGAACAGGACCAGGACATAATAGTAATAGGACCTGACGAACTCGAGGAACGCGCCGCTGCCGCTGAATTTCAGCGTGCCGGCGAGCAGGGTCGGACGCGGCACGCGGATTCCATCCGTGCCCCCCGTGACCCAGAAGAACTTGAAGGCCAGGCTCCAGATCACCTGCGAGAGCGCCAGGGTCAGTATGGAAAAGAAGATGCGCGTGTAGCGGACACAGACGAACCCGAACAACGCGGATAACAGGATCGAGATCCCGATGCCAGCCAGCAGGTGCACCTCCATGGAAGTGATGCCGAAGTACTTCACCATGAAGGCGACGGTGTAGGCGCCGACACCGAAGTAGGCGGAGTGGCCGAACGACGTCAGCCCCGTGTAGCCCAGCAGCAGGTTGAAGCCCAGCGCCGCGATGGCGAACACGAGCCCGTAGGAAAACAGCAGCGTCTGATACGGGTCAAACAGCATCGGGATCGCCACCAGCGCGGCGCCAATCAGGGCGCCCGCGACAAGCAGCGGCCAGGAGAGCGGCGCACCCAGGAACGAGATGGCTGGCTTCATTGTGCCTTTCCGAACAGCCCGGTGGGCCGAATAAGCAGCACGACTGCGGCGATCAGATAGAGCACGGCCAGCTCGATTTCTGGAAAGTACTGAATACCGATCGTTCTCACGAATCCCACGATCAGCGCACCCACGAACGCGCCCTCCAGGCTGCCCAGGCCGCCGATCACCACGACCACGAAGGCCAGCACCAGCGCGTCAACTCCCATCCCCAGCACCGCGGCCTGGCTTGGGACGACGATGGCACCGCCGAGTCCCGCCATGAAGCAGCCCAGGGCGAACGCCTGGACATAGATGCGCTTCACGTCGAGCCCCAACGCGGATGCCATGCGCATGTTCTGGGAAGTCGCGCGCAGCAGCAGCCCGAAATTCGTCCGGTACACGAACACCCAGAGCAGGAATGCCGCGAGCAGGCCGATCGCGAATACGGCAATATTGTAGATCGGGTATCGCTCCCCGAAGATATTGGCGCTTCCCATCGCCTGCCACAGCACTGTCGCCGACAGCGGATTTCCTCCCCAAATGAAGCGGATTGCGTCTTCAAGCATGAGCAGCAGGCCGAACGTGGCCAGCAGGATGTATTCCTCCGTGCGCTTGTACAGGGGACGCAGCAGCAGCGGCTCGATCACCAGCCCGACCGCGGCGACCGCCACGGCGCCCAGCGGGAGCACCGCATACACTCCCCACAGGGGCATGTTCCCGGCGGCAATGCCCACGGCCCACGCCGATACATAGGCGCCAAGCGCATACAGGGTGCCGTGAGCCATGTTGACGATCCGCATGACCCCGTAGATCAGGCTCAGGCCCGCCGCGAGCAGGAACAGTGCCGACGCGTACTGGAGCGAGTTGAAGATTTGAATGACCAGGAATCCCACTGTCTTCGTCTCGCATGGGTGTAGGTAGATTCGGCACGCGGATGCACGCATGCCGGCAGCATACCGAACGCATGTGGGTACACTACGAATTCGCCCGAATTTTCTCCACTAGCGACCCCGGGCCCCGAACCCAGGGGCCACCTGAACCCGGCCATTGCCTCTCAATGGCCAGCCACGTCGATTCGCAACATGCCTACCCCGGCCTTGACCGCGTTGTCATCTGCAAACACGGCGCTCAGGACACGGTAGCTGCCCTGCGGCAGGGATTTGGGAAGGCTGGCGGAGAAGCGCCCGTCTTCCTGCCACTTGGGCCGGAGCGCAGCCGCGATATTCCCGTCGGCTCCGACCAGCACCGTCCAGGCGCGCGGCGTGATCGGCCGAAATCCCTTGGCCGCGCCCTTCATCAGGGGCTCCTTGATGATCTTGGCCTCCCGGCCGTACCGGACGAACTTTTCCAGTTCGGCTTCGATCAAGACGGTGTCTCCCCGCCTGAGCATGTGCGTTACCCGCGCGACCGGCGGGTCGGCGAAGCCGTCGAACGTCCCTAGGCCGACCGCGTACTTGAAGTCGCGTATGACCGTGAATTTCACGGTGTCCGGGGACCATTTCTTGATCTGATAGGGTCCATTGGTGACGAGGAAATTGCCGTTCTGCTTGTCGAAAGCGCGCAGCGCGGCCCAGCGCCGTGCGGCGGATTCGGCCGTAACCGGGGGGTCCACGTCGCTTCCGGTCAGGCTTGCGGGCCGGAATTTTTCCTTTTCCAGTTCCTTGGCCAGCGTCCTGAGTTTGTCAAGCTGGGCGGGATCGCGCACCAGGTCCAGCCAGGGCACCCCGCGCCGCGCCGCTTCCTGCCTCGAGAACGCCGCCATGCCGCGCTGCACCGCCTCCTCCATCAGGGCCAGCACCTGCCAGGGCACAGCGCTCCACGGCGGGGCCAGCGCGGCGGTCTGCCGCGGTTCCGTTGCCCCGTCGTTCAGGTAGACCTCGACGATGATGGATGTGCGGGGAATCTCGATACCCGAGACGAGATCGACGCGCCGCTCCGTGTTGAGGGGCAGGATTCCCACGACTCGGTCCCTTAATAGCGCGGTGGCCGCCGCCACCGCCGGATCGGAGCGATCGCCCGTCTTTCCCGCCCAGCGATACGCGAACATGTACGGATACAGGGCGTCCGCCATTTCCATCTCGCTGCCGTCCTGGTACGGCGAGGCGAGCACGCGGTACAGGATCTTGGCGGAGCTGCGCTTGCCGGACCCGACGGCCTTCAGCGCCCCCGTTCCCGGCTCGGGGAGCACCGCATTGGGGGGCACCTCATAACCTCCGGGGCGATATCCCAGCACGGACGAGCCGGCGTCGATGCGATTCGGGATCCAGCTCGCGTTCCCCGGCAGCATCATGAACGCGTCGTCCGCAATGATCGACCACACCATCCGCCCGGCCGGATCCCCGAATCCCGCGATCGGATTCCACGCCGCCTCCGGCCGAGTGCTGATGCCCAGGAGCAAGGACCCGTTCCAGGGGAAATCCTTCAGCTTGACCGTGCGCACGAACACGGGCGTGTCGAGCCCCTGAACGGCGTCCCAGCCGACATTCTCCACGCCAAACGAGTATTCGTCGTTGTACAGCTCACGCCGCACGGTGTACCCGAGCACAGCGCGGGTGCAGGGGCGCAGCAGCGCCTGCACGAGCTGACGCTCCGCGTTGTAGCGCTCGACCAGGTCCTTGAATTCGCCGCGCGTCAGCTTTGCGTACAGGCCGCGGGCGACCTGCGGCGTCTCGGCTTCGGCCTCGGGCGCAAGCAGCCGCCAGGCGTGGAACCAGCCTTCCTTGATCCACGGAGGACCGACCACGCCATTGATGTGTTCTGCCGTCTGGGCGAGCATGCCCTCCAGCGGCACTTCAGTGATTTCCGCGTCCCAAGCCGTCCCTGCTGCGGCCCATCCCGCCTGGGTCACGAATTCGGCGAGCGCTCCGGCGGCGCGGATTTTCAGGGAACGGTCCTGGGCGGTCGTGGAGGTCAACTGCCGTGCCTGCTCGGCGCGATCCGCGTGGATCAAGTAGTCGGCGTCGAAGGGGGTAATGGGGTAGGGATGCACGACAAACGGCAGCTTGCGGCCCGAGAGCCCCGCAGCGACCTGCGCGGCGGCCTGGCAGCGCTGCCGCGGCGAATTGACGCGCGCAGAGGCCGGATTGAAGCTCAGCACCACATAACCAGCCAGGGATTCGACCGAGAGCAGCTGGCCCGGAACGCCGCCCACGAATGTCGGTGTGGCCCCCAGATAGGCGTGCAGCTTGTTGTCTTTCAGGGCCGCGCCGGCATCGGCCGGATTCATCGTCTTGAGGGTGATTTCGCTCGGATAGAACGCGGGATAGTAGCTGAGTTCATGGCCGGCGCGCACGGCGCCCGGCCCTAGCAAAAGGGCCAGGAGGAGAAGCGCCCCTCGTGCCGCGGGGGCCCATCGGAGGCGAGGCACCGGTCGCCGGGTTTCGCTGGATCGGGACGGAAAAGACGGCGCTCCAAAATTAGCCACAGCCCCCCAGAACGTGGCGCGCGGCGCCCATGCCCCCCAAGCGGGGAGCGCGAACGCCGCGCTTCAGCCTGCGCTACAGCGACGTTCCGCAGCGGTTGCCCCCTGCCCGCACGAAACACGGGCAGGGCACCGCTGGGAATAGAACCCCTAGGCCATGATTTTCGACAAGTTGGCCTTGATCCACTCGGGCGTCCAGGTGGTCTTGATCCAGTTGTATGTCGCGGTCGGATCGTTGTGACCATTGCCCGGCTTCGGCCAACCCGGGGGCGAGGTGAGGTTCTTGATGGGGATAGTGATAACCTCGTTAGTGTCCCAGACCGGGAATTCGTACTGCGCCGTATTCTTGCTGAAGCCCGTGATCGCCTCCTTGTACGCTTGGTGATTGTCCTTGCGCACATAGACATGGCCGGCGGGCCCATTCATTTCCGCCGTTTCCAGCTCGGCAATGATGGCGTCGGTCTCCGGCCAGCCACCTCCGGACTTCTTGCTCGCCCGCTCCACGGCGGCAGTGTACATCTCCAGCGCAACGTACGCGCCTTCCGCCTGGAAATTCGGGTACTCGTTCCACCGCGCAAAGTACTTCTTCACGAAGCCTGCGTTCGTCGCCTCGCTGCCCTTGGGAGCATGGGTGAAGTGGTAGTTCGAGTGCACGCCGGCCACGACGCCTTCCGGATGGTCCTTGTTGATCGCGTGCGGAGCCACTCCAAACGCCAGCGTCGTCGCCACCTTCGCCTTGTCGAACATGCCGTAGCCGACGGCCTGCTTGTACAGGGCCACGTAGTCTCCGCCCCAGACCGAGATGAACACCAGGTCGGGCTGTGCCGACATGGTCTTGGTGATGTGGGCCGCGAAGTCCGTCGTGCCCAGTTTCGGCCAAGCTTCGGAAACCACCTCCACGCCGCCCACGATCTTGTCCATCACGATATTGAAGTGGTCGAAGGCGTTGCGGCCGTAGGAGTAGTCCGGATGGATGTGCGCGATCTTCTTGACGCCCTTCCAGCGCTTGACCGCGCCGATGGCGGCCGTTGCCCCGTCCGCGGACTGGATATTGGTCATGCGGAAGATATAGTGCGGATTGGGCACCGCCTTGTCGAACAGGAAGTCGGTGCAGCCGTCGGTGAACAGGGTCAGCAGACCCAGTTCTTCCGCCACTGGGCCGAGCGCAGGCGTGTTGCCGCTGGAGATGATCCCGGTGAACACGTCGATGTTTTCCGAGAGCTTCATGCGGCGCATTTCCTTCACGTTCGCGTCCGTGCCGGCGGCCTCGTCCGCGGTGATCGTTTCGATCTTGCGCTTGCCGAGCACGCCGCCCCTCGCATTGATTTCCTCGGCGGCCAAGGTATGACCCTTCAGAGAGGGCAGACCCAGCACGGCGGCCGGGCCCGTCAGGAAGGTCATGTGACCGAACTTCAGCGGCGTGGTCGGAATGGCCTTGCCCTGCGCGCGCACGATGTTTACGCCGATCGTTAGCCCGCTGCTGGCCACCGCTGCGGCGCCGACGCCGACGCCGACCTGATTCAGTAGTTCGCGACGACTGATTTTCCTGCCCATGGCTGCCCCCCCAATAGAACATGTTGATTGAAGAGATTTCCGGAGCGCGAGTATAGTCTTCTCACTCCCCATCATCAAGCGGCGCAATCAGGCCCGCATATCCCAGTAAACACTTTTCCTCCTTGTCCCGTTCCATGCTCGATGGGTTTGCGGCCTGGGAATTGCGAGATTCCGCGTGGCACAAACGTTCTCCAATCCATCAATCTGATTTAGAATGGGATTTTACCAATTCGCGCAAAGCCCTACGAACGGGAGCAGGAGCGCCGTCGGCCCTGCGGGGGCGGGTTTTCCGAAGAGAACAAGGTTGTCGCGGACGGGACCGCGAGAAGCGCTTGCCCGCCGCGCGAATGGCGGAGCCTCACTCATGCCGGCGTCGGTCGAGTCGCGGATCAAGTTTCGATGCGACAGACCACGGCGCCGACGGCGATGGTGCTGTCCTGCCCTGCCACGATCTCGACCATCGTTCCGTCGCAGGGTGCCTCCACCGCGGTGGTCACCTTGTCCGTCTCGATCTCGTAGAGCGGCTCGCCCGTCTTGAAGGCCTCGCCCACCTGCTTGAGCCAGCGGACGACCTGCGCCTCCTCCATGTTCATGCCGAAGCGCGGCAACTTCAAGGCGACTTTCATCTCGCCCCTCCCCGTCCCAGCACCTGCAGCACGGCCTGCCCGATCCTGGCCTCATTGGGAATGACGGCCTTTTCCAGCGGCGGGGAGTAGGGAATGGCCACATTCGGAACCGTCACCCGCAGGATCGGAGCCCGCAGGGAGGGAAACGCCTTCTCGGCCACCAGCGCGGAGATCTCGCTGGCCGCGCTGCACGAACGCCGGGCTTCGTCGGCGACGACCAGCCGGCCCGTCTTGGCCACTGACGCCAGGATCGCCGCCTCGTCGAGGGGCACGAGGGTGCGCGGATCGAGCACCTCCACGCTCACGCCCTGCTTCTGCAGCTCGTCCGCGGCGCGCAGGGCCGTACGCACCATGCTGCCCACCGCCACCAGGCTCACATCGGTGCCGGGCCGCTTGAAATCCGCCACCCCCATAGCCAGAATCAAGTCCCCGTCCGGCACCTCGCCCGCCTCTCCGCCCCGTCCCGCGGTTTGCAGGAAGAAGACGGGATTGTCGTCACGGATCGCCGCCTTGAGCAGGCCTTTGGCGTCTCCCGGCGATGCGGGGATGACGACCTTGATGCCGCCGAGGTTCATCAGCACCGGGTGAATGCTGTCTGAGTGCTGCGCCGCCGACGAGCGCCCTCCACCCCCCACCGCGATGAACGTGACCGGCAGCCGGATCTGCCCGGCGGTCATGTAGCGCAGCTTGGCGGCCTGGTTGGCGATGGCGTCCATGCCGGTGTAGGCGAAATTGGCGTACATCAAGTGGCAGATCACCCGGTATCCGGCGGCGGCGGCGCCGAGCGCGGCTCCCGTGATGAGCGTCTCGCAGATCGGGGTATTGCGCACCCGCACGGGTCCGTATTTCTCCCACAGGCCCCGCGTGTCCCCCATCACGCTGATCTCGACGTCCTCGCCGAACAGGATCACGCGCTCGTCGCGGCCCATCTCCTCCATCAGTGCTTCGTTGATCGCCTGCGTCATTCTCTTGCGCGCCATGGTGATCGCCTCACGCGAACATGTGTTGGAAGGCCAGCGACTCGTCCGGCCACGGGGCCGCCGCCGCGCTCTTGAACGCCTCGTCCACGACGCCCCGTACTTCCGCCACGACCCGGTCGATGTCGCCCTGCGTCGCCATCCCCTCCTTCAGCAGGCGCGTGACGCAGAGGGGAATCGGATCGCGCGCCTTCCAGCGCTCGATCTCCTCCGGGTCGCGGTACGGCCTGGTGAGGAACGAGGACTCGGTCTCGACGTGGCCCCGGATGCGGTACGTGGTGGCCTCGAGCAGCGACGGGCCCTTGCCGCTGCGCGCCCGCTGCACCGCCTCGTCGGCCGCCTGCCAGACGCCGAAGACGTCGTTTCCGTCGATCACCCGGCCGGGCACGCCGTAGGGCTTGGCCCGGTCCGCGATCTGTCCGGCGGTGACGGTGGCGCTCTTCGAGAACTCGCTGAATCCGTTGTTTTCGCACATGAGGATCAGCGGCAGCTTCCAGAGCGCGCTCACGTTGAGCGCCTCCATCACGACGCCCTGATTCGCCGCGCCGTCGCCGAAGAACGCCACGGCGACCGCGCCCTTGCCTTCCAGTTGTGCCGCCAGTGCCGCCCCGGTCGCGAGGCCGATGCCTCCGCCCACGATGCCGTTCGCCCCCAGGATGCCCTGGCCGAAATCGGCGACGTGCATCGAGCCGCCCTTGCCCTGGCAGACGCCGGTGGCCCGCCCATACACTTCCGCCACCATGGCCGCGGGATTTCCCCCTTTTGCGAGGAAGTGCCCGTGCCCGCGATGCGTGCTCGTCGTCCAGTCGCGCGCCGTCAGATGGGCGCACACTCCCGCGGCGATCGCCTCCTCGCCGATATACAGGTGCGCCGGTCCCGGCAGCTCCCCGGACTTCATCACCTCGCCCAGCCGCTCCTCCATCACGCGGATCAGTGTCATCGTGCGGAACATGTTCAGGGGCGTCTGGGTGTCCTTCAGTTGCTGCGGCAGTGGGGCGGCCATCGCTGCTCCTGGGAAGGAATGGACGGCAGGCTCCGCGCGCGGGCGGCACGCGGCTACGTCTCGGGGGGCGAATCTGAGACAGACGCTGCCACTATTGCCCGGGCGGCGCAACCGGAGCGCCAGGAGCCAAAAGCAGGCGCCTTGCGGCACCGGAATCGCAGGCTCAGCCGCAGACAGAGTCGCGCGGCCGCTGCTTCCGGAGCGGAAAAAACCTCGGGCCGCCGTGATGCCGAGGTTCCGGCGGCGGCGGCCCGGGGACGTTGGGGGAGCCCCACCTGCTGGAGCTCCCCAGGTTTGCTACTTGAGGGTGTGCACGACACTGACATCCATTACGGTTCCGGCGCCGTGGCAGATTGGGCACGTTTCGAAGAGCTGGCCCGTCTGCACCGGCACGCCAGCCGAGGTGAAAGTCGTGACGTCTATCCGCTTCCATATCGGGTCAAGCACGGTCCCGGCCGGGATGCCCGTACTGGAGGTGAATCCCGCGCCGTTCTGCCTCATGTGCGCCATCGCCGTTGAAGAATCGTGGCATGCCGAACAGGCATGGGCGGTCGGCGTCGTGATCCCGTCGTCGGTGATGTCCTGCTCGGAGGTCTTCACGGCCCCGGATGGGAAACTCGAACCGGAGTACCGCGTGGTCAAGGCTGGATCCGAATTCGTCACCGCCGCCAGCACCTCCGCCTTCAGCGGAAGCGTGAAGGTACCGGTGACATGGCAATTGGTGCAGTTGTCCAGATGGCCGGGGAATCCAACGTCGCTGAAATCCGCTGTCGAATTAATAACGAACGGATTTGTGCGCATTCCGCCGTTGACGCTGGCCGTGCCCGCGTGAATACCGTGGATGAAGTTCTTGAAGTCAACGGAGCGCTCCTTCAAGCCATCCAGGTTATTGCTGGTGCCTACCGGCCCCGTGGGTGCGCCCGCCACCCGATTGCTGATGTCCGTGTTGGCGGGATTGTGGCAGACCACGCACAACTGCGTGTTGTCCGCGCGGCTGCCGCCGTGAGCCTGCACGGTGCCGTGGCAGTTGTCGCACTTGGTCGTCGCATCCACCACCACCCGGCGGGAATTGCCGGAGCTGAGCAGCTTGCACCCGGTGGGGCACTTCGTATCGGTCGTGTCGAAGTACTTGACCACCGCCGGCACGTTGGTCCGCGAGAGAACACCTCCCGCCGCCACCGTGGTCGGGGTCGCGTGGTTGACGATCGTGCCGACCGGTCGGCCGTAAATCCCCGCCACGATGCCGCCCTGGCTCGCAATGGTCGCGATCGCACTCGCGCTCAGCGTCGTGGAGAGCGTGAACGAGCAGGGGCCCGTGGTGCAGTCGCCGCTCTTGGTCGGGGAACCGGTGAGCATGTTAAGCGTGACGGCACTCGACGGCGTGCCGCTGCTGCCGTTGCCCACGTTGATGTGCTCCAGCGCCGGCCAGCCGATCAGCGCCGACAGGCTTGCGGACACCGTGCCCGTCGTCGGCCATTTCGTGGTGTCCAGAATGTTGTAATATGTGCCGTCATTGGGATTCTTGACGGAGATCGTGACGGTCGCGACTCCCGTGCCGCTGTTGTACGTGACGCCCTCGACATTGAACTGGAAGTTCGAGGCGATCGTCTTCAGGTCGGCCGGATAGGAGTGCATCGCGTCCACTTTGGCCGATCCGTTGGCGCCGTGGCAACCCGCGCAGGAGCTGTTGTCGGTGTAGGTGCCGCCGGCGTGGGCCATCTTCCAGGCGGGGGGAGTCGAGCCGTCGAACACGACGTTGTCGTGGCAGGAGCTGCACGCTTCTTTGGTGGGCGCCGTCCGCCAGTTGGCGGCGTCCGTCACGGCGGTGTCCGACTCGACGTGGCACTTGGTGCACGTCGGGAACGTCGAGACAGAGCTACCCGCCAGCAACGTTTTGCCGATCACCATCTGCGGCAGTGTGCCGGCCGAGAAATCGACCAGCGTGTTTTGGAAGCCATAGATCTGGTACGGGATGCCATTGGAGACGAGGCTCGGCAGATCGCTCCCGAAGTGGATGCGGTGGACCATCACCTTGAAGTCCACCGTATTGCCGCTGTTGGCGTCCGCCGTACCCGGATTGTGGCAAGTGACGCAGTATTTCGTGTCATACCGGCCGCCGCCGTGGAGCGCCAACTGGTTGTGGCACTGGTTGCAGGTTTCCGTCTTGACGATATTGCGCGTGGAGGTCACGGAACCGCCCGCGGGCACGAAGTCGTACGTCGCATTCACCGGGGGCAGAGCCACTCCGGTCAAGGGATTGGTGCCGGAGATCTGCATCGCCACGCGGTGGGTCAGCGAGGGCTGATACGACGCCTCCACGGGATTCAAAAGGGTATTGCCGGCCTTGTACTTGCTCGGCAGGGTCACCGCCGTGATGTTGGTGGCAAACGCATACGTGTACACCCCATTGGCGTAGCTCAAGGTGCCGGTATTCTCCGTGGTGCCCTGCATGGTGGATATCGTGGACAGAGCCGGACCCACGCCCCCGTTGTTCTCCACGGTGACGATGTAGTCCTGCCAGTAGCTCGCGTTTCCGCCAGCGGAGGGATTCAGCTTGGCGATATTGAACCGCACCTGACCGGTGGTCAGGTCGGCATAGCTCAGGCCTTGCTGGTCGGTAACGGTAAACGTCAACGTCGGATTGCCCGCGCCCACGCTCGCGCTCGTGATCGCCGCAGTGAGCGTCGTCTGGTTGATGCTCCGGCTCGCGCTGGGTGATCCAGCGGGGCCTGTGTCGCCCTTGTCGCCCTTCTGCTCCGCGCAGCCGGCCAGCGCAATAGCCAGCGCGGCGAGCGCGACGGGAAGCCATGTTTTCGGGTTCATACGCTCTCCTCTTTCTCTTCCCCACAAACAACAGTCCCGGCGCGGGATGCTTGAGTTGCGCCGAATCGCCATTGCCCCGTTTTACCGGAAGGGTCGCGAGCAGGGTGGCCGGACTCGCACCGAATGTGCGGGAGGGTCACTCTTTGCGGCACTGTCAATTCCTCCCAGTGCCTAGAACGCGAAGTGCCCTTCCAGAAACCATTGATCGCCGTTGTTGGTGTCATTCGTAGTTTGTGTCGGCCCCGCGTACTTCCGATAGCCGAGGCGGGCCTGCAGGTAGGGTGTGAGGAACGGCTCATAGATCACGCTCTGCCTGTCCCGGGTATCGTTGGTGTGCGACAGACTGGGATCGCGCACCTCTACAACGTATTTGAGGTTGTGGCCGCGCTTGATGAGGAAATCGACCTCGGCCAGCCCGGCCTGCTGCGTGTTCTTGAGGTTCGGGCTGACGCTGGTGTCGGTGTCGGTAACCTGGTCCACCTGCCCCAGTACCGTGATCCGCCCCAGGCTGGTGCCGATGAATCCGCTGGTCAGCGTGCGCGTCGCCGTCGGGCTGCGCGGATCCTGCGCGTAGTTCACGCCGATCAGTCCGAATCTCCCCGCGGCGGACGCCGTCAGGAAGTAGCGCTTATCGTTCGGATTCTTCGTCAGGTCGTCCGGATTGGTCACCGAGAGTGCAACGGTGAACGGGCCCGGTTCGATTCCGTACTCCACTCCGGTGGCATAGACCGTTTCGAATCCCAACATGCCCTGGTATCCGCCCTGCACGACGTGCTGGAAGGGATAGTCCCACGTGTTCTGCAGGCCATTGGGCAGCTTGAAGGTGCCGGCCTTCAAGTAGCCATCCAGGGGGAGCTGCTCGACCAGCCCGTAGAAGTCGCGCGTGGTCGCGTTGGGCACGGCACTGACGGAATAGACGATCGAGGCCACGTCGGGCACCGCTTGCAGCCGCAGGTAGACGTCGGCGATCTTTCCGCCGCCTCCCTCACCCGCGCCGTTCAGGCCGGCCTTGGGGTCCGTGTGGCAAGTGTCGCAGGCGACCGGGCGGTTGAACTGCGTCGTTCCTGTCGCATGATCGAACTTCGTATTCAGCAGGGTCGCGCGGACGTCGGCTCCGAAGGACACGCTGGGGCTCACGCGGCCCTGGGCGGCATCGTTGTGCGGGCCTCCGGATTCGGCGTCGCCTGCCGCGCCCGCTGCCAGGCGCGTCTGCATGTACACCGTCCCATAGTCGGTGCGGGCACCGCCGCCGGTCTTGTTCACGTGGCACTGGGAGCACTTGTAGCCGTCCCGCACCGCCATATACGGCTCGGCGCGCACCGGCTCGGGCGCGAGCATCAGGCTCCACAGGAGAATGAGCAGCGCCGCCACTCCGCCTGCCGCCACGGAGGCTCCTCGGCCCTGCATCGAAAGCTTCGGCATCTCTCGCTTCATGGTCACCCGCTCCGCAAAAGCCATCGTGTTTCCCGTCGCGTGAACGTTCCACTTCTTCGCGCTTCGCCCGCCTATTTCTCGGGGGCGCCTGCGTCGATCCAGGCTCCGATATCGTCCTTGGCCTTGTCCCCGTTCGGCATGGGGAGCGGCGACACCGCTGGGCTACATTTGGCGTCGCCCGTGGCGACGAGATAGAGGGCGCTGTTCGCCTTGTCCCCTTTCGTCACGAGGTTCGACACGGCGCCGCATTTGGTCGTCGTCTTGGCCAGGATCGTCTGGTACTGGTCCTGCGTCAGCGTGATGCCGCCCGACGTGCCGTGGCAGCCTTGGCAATACGTCGCGAGCACTCCGCTGCCGCTCGTCAGCGTGGCCCAGGTCGGCCCACTCGTCGGCGGAGTCGGCTGCTGCTGTTCCTTGCCGGTATCCGCGCACGCGGACAGCACGATGCCCAATGCGCAGGCCGCCAGGCCCACCAGCAACATCCTTCGCATTCGTTCGAGTTCCACGGTTCGTCCCTCCAGTTGCAAATTCGTGCGGCGCACCCGGTCAATTGGCTGGGTAAGCAAACCCGCTGGGCCGCTCCCTGAAGAAGAAGGCGAAGATCCGGCCGAACCGGCTCCGGTGCGGAGCCAGCGAGCGCACGTAGTCCACCACCTGGTATGCCTCCTCCACGCTGATTTCTCCGCCATAGGAGCCCATGGAGGTGCCGGGCATGCCGGCGAGGACCGTGCGCACCAAGTCCGCGTCATTGTGGCCGGACTTGTACACACCGCTCCGGAAGTCCTGCATGATCACGGGAAAACCCGCATCATCCTTCTCTGTCGTGCTGCCCTCGCCCTGTTCGCCGTGGCACTCCTGACAGCGACTGACGTAGGTCTCTTTTCCCTTGGCTATGGATTCCTCCGAGGGCGGGAAAGGCCGCTGCTCGGGAATCTTGACGTGCTTCTGTTCGGCGGCGGCGAGAGCTTCCGCATCTTCGAATTTCTTCGATAACGTGCGAATGTAGGCCGCCACCGCGCGGATGCTGGCGTCGCTCAGGACGTGCCGGAACGGAACCATCTCGGTGCCCGGCATGCCCACGCGGATGGTGCGTTCCAGGTCGCCCTGGGCCGGCAGGCTGCCGAGTGTCGCCCGCAGCTTGTACACGCCCTGGGTGAAATCGGTGGGGTGCTGGAGAAAGCGCTTGGCATATGGGCCCCGCCCGTCCCCCGGCAGGCCGTGGCAGGGAGCACACTCGCCGAGATAGATGCCCTTGCCGGTTGGCTGCTGCACGTTCTGAGACTGGGCCGCGGCTTTCTTTGCCTGATCCGGGTCGGTTGGGACTCCTTGCTGTGCCTGGACGTTCTGCCCCGTCCATGCCGACACGATGGCCGGCAGCAGCACAGCCAGAAGTATCCGTCGAACCCTAGTCGCGCGCATGTTCGAGTCGCTCGCCCGATAGTGGTTCTCCCCACGCTCGCCGGATCCGCGACGCCGCGGATCCTGGCGCGGGACGTGTTCTGCTACGCGGAACTCCGCTCCGGCGCTCCTGCCGCCCGGCCTATCGCGCCACCCGCACGGCGAACGCCGCTTCCAGGAGCGCATTCCGGATCCTGAGCTCCGCTCGGTATCTGCTTCATGTCGCGATCGCTTCCGCTGGACTCTGTTGGCCTGGCCGCAGGCACCTTGGCTTTCAAACGACCCTAGCAATCAAGCGGCCCGGCGCGTTTGACGCGGGTCAATATTGAGATTTGGAATCACTAGACTTCCGCGTTTCGAACGGGATCAGTCCCTCTCAAAGGGGATGGATCATTTCCTGGGTTTCCCGGTGTCCACAGCGCCGGATCAACTGACCGATGGTGGTTCCGCTCGCGCCCGCCGGACCCACCGCGCCGCTGGCTCGGGCGTGGGGCTTGAGCCGTTATGCGGAACCCCGCTTCGGGGCACTCCCTTCCCGGCCGGCCTTCCCGTTTGCCAGGCGCACCTGGGCGGCCAGCTCAATCGGAAGGGAGACCTTGGTCAGCAACGTGAACACCAGCAGTCCGATGGCCCAGATACCCAGGGACACCAGGATTTCCACCCGCGTCGGTACGTAGTCGAACATTTCGCCGAGGGTCGTGGGGACGAAGCCGGGCACGATCAGTCCCATGCCCTTCTCGATCCACACGCCGACGATCGACAGCACGCACGCGCCGTTGAGCAGCGTGCGCGTGCGACGCAGCGGGTGGATGGTGAGGATCACGACCGCCACCAGATTGAAGCCCACCGCCGTCCAGATCCAGGGCACCAGCGTATTGTGGGTGCCGATCCCGAAGAACAAGTAGCGGGCCGACAGGGAATCCTCGGTGGGGAAGTAGAATTCGGTGAACAATTCCACTCCCAGCAGGAACAGATTGATCTGGAGCGATACGGCGATGATCAGGGCGATCACGTCGATCACTTGTTTCTTCACCTTGAAGTCGGTGAAGCGGTCGATCACCTGGAGCGCAAGCACGATCAGCGCGGGCCCGGAGGTGAACGCGGAGGCGAGAAAGCGCGGCCCCAGCACCGCGGTGTTCCAGAAGGGCCGCGCCACGTTCGAGGAGAACAGAAACGCGGTCACGGTGTGGATGGAAATGGCCCAGAAGATGGACAGCACCACGCCCGGGAAATAGATCGCCCGGTTCGGCTCCTTGCCGCGGTAAAGGGAGAACAGGATGTAGAATGGGACCGTCAGGTTGAGAAAGAGGTAACCGCCCAAGACCACCACATCCCAGGCCAGCATGGACTGCGGGAAGTTGAAGCGTCCGAGCAGGGGAATGAGGTGCCACGCCCGCTCCGGCCGGCCCAGGTCCGCCGTGACGAAGAGCATGCACATCGTCACGGCCGCCACGGCGACGCCCTCGCCGATCAGCACGACTTCCTTGATGTCCTCCCGATTGAAGATGTACGCGGGGATCACCAGCATCACCGCCGCGGCGGCGACCCCCACCAGGTACGTGAAGTTGGCGATGTAGGCGCCCCAGGAAATCTGGTCGCTCATCCCAGTCACGATCAGGCCCTGTTCCAGCTGCTGGCCGTAGTTCATGACGCCGATCGCGATGACCGCGGCGAGCACGGCCAGCCAGCCCCAGTACAGCAGGCCGCCCCGGAAGATCGCCTTCACCGCGTCCACTAAGAATCTTACCAGCGCGCCCATGACACCTCAGTCCGCGAAGTACCAGAACTTCGGTTCAGTCCCGAGCTCTTCCTTCAGCCGGAAGACGGTCTTGTTCTCGAGCACGTAGCGGATGTCGCTTTCCGGATCGAGCAGGTTCCCGAAGATCCGCGCGCCGGTCGGACAGGCTTCCAGACAGGCAGGCAGCCGCCCCTTCCGCGTGCGCTGAATGCAGAACGTGCACTTCTCCATCACCCCGCGCATGCGCGGCCGGCTGCCCAGGTAGTGCGTATCCGGGTTGATCTGCTCGGCCGGGACTTTGGGCTGGTTCCAGTTGAAATGCCGCGCCCAGTAGGGGCAGGCGGCCTGACAATAGCGGCAACCGATGCACCAATCGTAGTCGATGACCGTGATCCCGTCGCGCTCCTTCCACGTCGCCTCGACGGGGCAGGCTTTCACGCAGGGCGGGTTGTCGCACTGCATGCACTGGATCGGCAGGTACCACTTGCCCTTCTGCGGGACGGACTCGCTCGAGTAGTATGGATTGGAGTGGGTCAAGGTCATGTCGCCGGCGTCGAGTTCGAGCACCCGGATATACTGGATCTCCGTATCGCGGCTGTTGTTGTTTTCCGCCATGCAGGCCTCGACGCAGCGGCGCGTGCCTTTGCACTTGGACAGGTTGATGGCGTAGCCGAACACCACGTTGGGCAGCGGGCCTTCCGTGCCGACCTTGATGCTCGCGCCGAAATCGCGCTTCGCGCGCCGCTCGATGCGGGCGATCGCGGCCTTCATCTGCTCCGGCGTCATCTTCTTGTAGTGCTGCTGAAAGACCGCTCCGAACGTGTCCGCCAGCGCCTGGTCGTTCTCCTCCTTTTGCGCCAACGCCGTAGCGCCGCCGAAGAGGGCTCCGACGAGCCCCAGCCAGCCCCCCTTTTTCAGGAGGCTGCGCCTCGAAAATCCAGCGCGCGGAGATTCGTTCCGTACGCTCATGGCGTGCTTCCTTTTTCGGGGGTTCGGCTTTCCCAAACGCGGACCGGGATTTCCGCTTGCGGCTCGCCGCGCGTCAGGCCCGACCGCACCTGGGGCGGCGGGCTGGGTGGATAGGGCTTGATGGCCGGCGAATGGGCGTTGTGGCATGCGGTGCAATTCAGCAGCACGCGCTCGCCGCGCCACATGCCGATCTTTTCGCGGTCGGCCACACGCAACAGATCGCGCGTGACCGGAATGTCGCGCGGCACCGGGAAAGGCCCGGCCCGGTGGCCGTGACCGCCGAAGGACCAGTCCTTTTGCTTCTCGAAGTGGCATTGCCCGCAGAGCAGGTACGGGCGGTCGTAGTCGATGGGCCGGCGCCGCAGGGACACCAGGTTGTCCATGTCCTTGCCGTTATGGCAGGCGTCGTAGCACCAGAACCTGCCCCCGCCGTGCTCGAAGACAAGGTCGCCGTGCTCTTCCTTCAGGACGCGCACGCGCGGATCCACGAACGAATTGTCGTGGCAGCTCGTGCAGGGGTACTTGGTAAGGGCCGGCTTGCGCGGCACGACCTTGAAGGACGGAGCGTCGGCGATGGACTTGCCGCGCGTCGTCACCCCGCGCACGGCGTGCCGCTTCTCCATCAATTGCTTCATCGCCTGGTCAGCCTCCTTGGTCGATTGCCGCGGCGGCGCGTCCGCCGCGAGGGCCCAGGTGGAGAGAGCGCCCACCAGAAGAGCCAGGACCACCGCGCAGCGGAGGGCGAGGCATCCAGTGCGAGTGCGATGTCGTCCGTCGGGCAGTCCCATGACATCCCTCTCCCTGCTGCAGCGGCAGCGCTCCCGCGCGCCCCTTCAGGCATTGAACCGGACGATTCCTGCACGTGCCGGCGGACAGACGCGGGACTCGCGGCGCCCCGCCCGCGCCTCCCTGGGACCTAGTTGAAGGTCAGCTTGACTGGCCCCTCGTGATAGAGATGCGCCGAGTCCGTGTGATCGAAGGCGGAGATCCCGAAGAAGTAGGCCTTCTTCCGATCGGCGAACTGGACGTCTTGTTGCTTGGCGTTCTCGCCGCTGGTCACGAGCTTGCGCTTGATTTCCAGGGTCCACGTGCCGTTCTCCCAGCTGCTTGCGCCCGATATGTCGCCGCGCGAGCCGGTAAACGCCGCCGCGACGACCGAGCTCACCATGTCTCCGGCCTTGAACGTGTCCGCGAAAGGGGCCTTCTGGTCATCCAGCACCCAGTTCTTTCCGTTGGAGCCCGTGCTCATGAAGGCGGGTCCCGTCTTGTCC
>JBGOTW010000014.1:0-30602 GCA_041476685.1 bacterium
CGCTCGCGCCCAACCTCGTGCAGACCCTGGAGGGCACGCCCGCCTTCATCCATGGCGGCCCGTTCGCCAACATCGCCCACGGCTGCAATTCGGTGCTGGCGACCAAGCTGGCCCTGGGCCTGGCCGACTATGTCGTCACCGAGGCGGGCTTCGGGGCGGATCTGGGCGCGGAGAAATTCTTCGACATCAAGTGCCGCAAGGCCGGCTTGAAGCCGGACGCCGCGGTCATCGTCTGCACCGTCCGCGCCCTGAAGATGCACGGCGGCACGGCCAAGACCGAGCTGACCAAGGAGAACGTCCCGACCCTCGTCAAGGGCGCGGAAAACCTGCGCCAGCACATCGAGAACCTGGGCAAATTCGGCGTCCCCGTCGTCGTCGCCATGAACCATTTCGTCTCGGATACCCAGGCGGAGGTGGATACGCTGAAGAAGAAGGTGGCCGAGTGGGGCGCGACGTTCGTCGTCAGCGAAGGCTGGGCCAAGGGCGGGGAGGGCACGCGCACCCTGGCCGAGCGCGTCATCGGCGCCATCGACGGCAACCACGCGCCGAAGTTCAAGTTCCTCTACGAGGACGGTCTGCCGCTGTGGGACAAGATGCACACGATCGCCACCCAGATCTACCGGGCCGACGGCCTGGACGCCTCCGTGGCGATCAAGAAGCGCTTCCAGACGCTGCAGGAGCAGGGCTACGGACACCTGCCCATCTGCGTGGCGAAGACCCAGTACTCCTTCACGACCGACGCCAACGCCCTGGGCACCCCGCGCGGGTTCACCATCCCGGTGCGCGAGGTGCGCCTGTCCGCGGGCGCGGGCTTCGTCGTCGTCATCACCGGCGACATCATGACGATGCCCGGCCTGCCGAAGGCGCCCGCCGCCGAGAAGATCGACATCGATTCCAGCGGCCGCGTCGTGGGGTTGTTCTAGCCGGCTGCGCACCCTGCTTGCGGAGTTTGGGGGGCGCGCTTTTCCCCGCACTGTCGTTCCACGCCGCCATTTCGTGCCCACTCCGCGCGGCCGCTGGCTCCGGCTTGCCGAATTGCGCCCCCGCTTGGTATAGGGGCAGGTTCTTGGAGGCGGCGCGGCGCCGTGGGGGAGCGCGCGGGACCAAAAAAGAGCAGGACCGCGGAGCGGCATGGCTCGGCATCGACTGATCGAGGACATGGAAGTGGGCCAGCGCTTCACGTGGCGCCGCAGCATCACCCATGAGGATATCCTCGCCACGATCCGCCTCACCGGGGACCACGGCGGCTACCACGTGGACGAGGCGTTCGCGCGCCGTGCCGGATTCCGCACCCTCATCGCGCCGGGCCTGCTGCAAGGCAGCCTCGCCACCAAGCTCGGCGGCGACCTGAACTTCCTGGCCCGGGAAATGAACTACCAGTTCCTCAAGCCCGTCTATGCGGGAGACGAGCTGGAAGTGGCGTTCGAGGTGGTTTCGGTGGAGCGCGAAAAGAACCGCCTCACGTTCGAAGGCGCCGTCACCAACCAGGCCGGGGAGCAGGTGGTGACGTTTCGCGCCACGGGCTACATGCCCCGCCCCGACTGGGGGATTCCCATCAAGCCCGGCCGACCCTAGCCGGCGCCCCCCGCGCGGGGCCGCCCGGGCCGGCACGTCCCATTCCGACACGAGGTCAGCGCCCGTGCGCACCCTGTACATCTTGCGCCACGCGAGCGCCGAAGCCGCGCGTCCGCAGCGCGCCGACCGCGACCGTCCCTTGACCCCTGCGGGCGTGCAGGAAGCCGAGGCGATGGGCCGGTTCATGGCCAAGGCCGGCCTGTCCTGCGACGCCCTGGCGTGTTCCTCCGCCGAGCGCGCACGGCAGACGGGCGAGGCGCTGCTGCGCGCCGCCGGATCTACGCTCAAGCCGGAAGCGGTGGACGAGCTCTACGACGCCTCGGGCGAGGCGATCCTGCGCTGGCTGCAGGCACGGCCCGGACGGGAGCAGAGGCTCCTGATCGTGGGACACATGCCCGGCGTGGGCGAGCTGCTGAGCCTGCTGACCACGGAGAGCGCCGCCCTGGCCCTGTCCATGCAGCCTTGCACGCTGGCGCAGGTGGATGCGGACGCGAAATCCTGGGCCGAGTGCGACTATGGGCGAGGCTCGCTCCAGCTGCTCCTGCCCGTCGCCCTGGTCAAGGACGCGTGAAGCCACGCCTGCGCCGCTGAGGGCCGGGCGCGACCGCTTGCCGAGCCCGACTTCGGGCCGGCCGGCTGCGCGGCATGAGCCTGCACGGTCAGGCGGCTGCGCGGTCAGGAGCGTGCGGCAAGGTCCGCGGCGAGTTTCTCGCTGAACCGCTTGATCTTGTCGCGGTTGCCGGCCGTCAAGTGCCAGTCCAGCGGGACTCCGTCTCCCTTGTGCCGCGGCACGAGATGGAAATGCAGATGGTCCACGCTCTGCAGCGCCCACGGGCCATTGGACTGCACGAGATTCATCGAGTCCAATTCCAGCACCGATTTCAACCCGCGCGCGACGATGCGAGCCGCGGCAATGGTGTCGCGCAGCGTGGACTCCTCGATCTCCCACAGATTCGCCGCGTGCCGCTTGGGGATGACGAGAACGTGGCCCTCGCACAACGGATTGATGTCCATGAAAGCCAGCGTTGCGGTATCCTCGTAGACCTTGAACGCCGGCACGCTGCCCGCGACGATCCTGCAGAAGATGCAATCCATGGCTGATCCGGGACGGGAAACGGAGATGGGCCGCTCGCAGGCCGGAGCCCGCCAGGCGACCGTGCCTACCTATCGCCCAGGCGGGTTGCGGGTGCAAGACCCGCTTGGGGGGGCGGCGCCAATCACGGCGGCGCCGGAACGGGAAGCGCGGCCATGACAGCACCCTCCCGCCCCGCGGGGCTGGCGGCGGAGCTGCCCCCGCTCGACTTCGGCTCCCTGCCCGCCTTCCTGGCCGGCACGTCGGCCTGGCTGAGCCGGGCGCTGCCGCGCTACTTGCCCGAGGGCGAGCCGGCGAAGTTCCTCTACGAGCCGGCGCGCGACTATCCGCTGCGGGGCGGAAAGCGCTTCCGCCCGGCCCTGCTGCTGCTCTGCAACGCCCTGGCCGGCGGAGATCCGCGCCAGGCGGTGCCTTCGGCGGTCGCGCTGGAGTTGTTCCAGAACTTCGCCCTGGTGCACGACGACATCGAGGACGGCTCGCTGGTGCGGCGGGGCAAGCCCGCGCTGCATCGCCTGCACGGCATCCCGCTGGCGACCAATGCGGGGGATCTCCTGTTCGGCCTGGTGTACGAGGCCCTGCTGGACAACGCGGAGACGGTCGGGCCGGCGCGGGCGCTGGAGGTGATGCGGGAATTCGCGGAGGTGTTCCGCCGCACCTTCGAGGGTCAGGCGCTCGACATCGGCTGGATCCGCAGCAACCATATTCCCGAGCGGGCGGAATTCCTCACCATGATCCGGCTCAAGACGGGCTGGTACTCCGGGCGCGGACCCTGCCGGATCGGGGCGGGGCTCGCCGGGGCGGCGCGGGAAGTGCTGGAGGCGCTGGACGATTACGGGGAGCAGATCGGCGTGGGCTTCCAGGTCCGGGACGATCTGCTGAACCTGACGGAGGACAGCGCGGACAACGCGCCGGCGGCCGGGGGCGGAGGTTACGGCAAGGAGCGCGGCGGCGACATCGCCGAGGGCAAGCGCACGCTGATCGTGATCGAGATGCTGGAGCGGCTGCCCGCGGCGGAGGTGCAGCGGGTGCGCGACATCCTCACCCTGCCCGCGGAGCAAACGGCGCCCGCGGACATCGCCTGGGTGATCGGGGCGGCGGAGCGCTGCGGCGCGCTCGATGCCGCGCGGCGCCAATGCCGGGAGCACAGCGAGGCGGCACTGCGCGCTCTCCGCCGCCTGACCGCCTCGCCCCAGCGGGCGCTGCTGGAGGAGCTGGCCGGCTACCTGACGCAGGAGCGCAGCTCATAGGCGCGGCATTCGGCGCGGCATCCGGCGGCGCGCGCGAGCTGCTTAACAGGCGTCGGCGCAGCCGTTAGACTGAGCCATTGACGCCCCCCGGTGGGCGGACGGCCGCGCGGCAAGCGGCGCACACGGCAGGGGAGCCGAGCCATGGGAGCACTGGAAGCGGCGGCCACTATCATCAAGCTGCTGTTCGCGGCCGGAGTGCTGGCCGCGCTGGGATGGTTCGTCCTGCGCCCTATCGTTCTTGTCTGGCGGCGGCAACCCGATCCGGACGAGCTGATGCCGAAGTTGCCCGAGATGCGGGACGAGGAGCTGCAGATCCCGGCGAATCCGAACGTGAAGCCCGGCCGCGAAGAAATGCTGCAGCAGGCGCGGGCGGACCCGCGCCGCGCGGCGACGGTGCTGCAGCAGTGGCTGCGCGAGAGGGAGCGGGGGCGAAAGGTCCCCTAGCCCTCCGCCCGGCGCCGCCCGTCCACGGTGCCGCCCGTCCACGGCGCCGCCCGTTCGCTGCCCCGATTCCCGACCCCCATCCCCGACCCCACTCCAGCGGCCCGCCATGCCGGAACTGCCCGAAGTCGAGACCGTCGTGCGGGAGCTCAACCGCGCGCTGCCGGGCCGCCGCATCGGGCGCGTGGAGGTGTTCCGGCGCGATGCGCTGGGGTCCGTCCCCACCGCGGTCTTCGCCGACGCGCTTGCCGGGCGCGGATTCGGACCGATCGCCAGGCACGGCAAGTTCCTCCTGTTCCGGCTCGAACCGGCCGGGTTTCTCGTGGCGCACCTGCGCATGACCGGCAAGTTCATCCTCTCCGATCCGCTCCCCGCGCCGCGGCCCCACCACCGCGTCTGGTTCCACCTGGCGGACGGGCAGACGCTGATCTTCCAGGATCTGCGCTGCTTCGGCACGCTGGCCTACGTGGAGCGGCTGGAGGACGCGCCCAACCTGGCCAGGCTCGGCCTCGATCCGCTCGCGGCGGGATTCACCGCCCGCTGGCTGGCCAAGGCTCTCGCCGGCAGCCGCGCGCCCCTCAAGCACTGGCTGATGGACCAGACGCGGATCGCGGGCCTGGGCAACATCTACGCCTGCGAGGTGCTGTTCCGCTCCGCGCTGTCCCCGAAGCGCCGGGCCCACCGCGTCAAGCCGGAGGAGGCGCGGCGGCTGCATCGGGCGATCCGCGCCGTGCTGCGGCTGGCGATCCGCAAGAACGGCACCACCATCTCCGACTTCCAGCGGGTGGACGAGAAGTTCGGCGAGTTCCAGCGCTACCTGAAGGTCTATGGGCGCGAGGGCGAGCCCTGCACGGCGTGCGGCGCGGCCATCCGGCGCATTCCCCAGCAGCAGCGCAGCACGTTCTACTGCGCCCGGTGCCAATCGTGAGCCGGCGCCGCCGGCGGTCTGCGGCCGCCCGCGGACCGCTCGTCCCCGCCGCCGCCGCGAACAAGTCCCGCATGCCCCGCCGCGCCGCGTAATCGGAAGACGGCAGACCCGGGACGGCAGCCCAGAGAGAAGGCCCCATGCTGTCAACCTCCGCTCCGGTGCGCTGCCTGCTCGTGTGCGCGGCGGTCATGGCTCAGGTCGTCGTGGCGCAGGCCCAGGACGACCGGCAGCGGGCGGCGCGTCCGGCTAACGAGCCCCTGTTCCTGCCGACCGCCTCGTTGATGCTCAACTCGGACCTAAGACTGCATCGCAAGGATTACGGGCGGGCCGAATTCAGCTACAATCTCGGCTTCGACGAGGTGAACAGTTCCGCGTTAAGCATCGCTGTAAGGCTGAACCCCAAGCGGGAGGTGTTTCCGAAGCTTCCCTGGGATTTGGAGATCGTCCCCATCGTATTTCTCGTCTCCTACGATTCGCAGGTGCGGCAACTGGAATCCGGCGCAATCAAGACAAAATACGGCGATAGCTTCGGATATCTATCCGGCTTGTTCTTAACATTAGTCAAGGAATTCAGCTGGTACGGGTTTCTCGTCGGAATAGGACAGGTCAACTTTGACGGCAATGTCCGCTACGGGGATCCCGCATTGTCCAACGGCGTGGTCACGAGATTGTCCGCCGATGCAGTCGCGGCGGGATTATTGCTGTTTCCCCACTTGCAGATACAGAATGTCAGCTTCAGTTTCGTGTATCTATATGCAAACAATAGCAACTATGAGATCGAAGGCAATCGGGCCAGCCTGGATTTGACCCTCAAGTATTGAATCTATCGCGCCCCCCTCGCCGGGGCCAGCGCAGCGCCCCCACGTCTTCACGGTGGCCGGGCGCTGCCGATTGCCGCGGGGACGATCCGCCTGAACGGGCATGCGCGCCGATCCGATTCCATGTTCCTTGGAGCCGGCGTCTGCGCACGGGCGCAGTCGGATGACCTCGCGCGCAGGCGTGCTCCCGGCGGGCGCGCCGTAAGTCCCGTGCTGCGGCGCGCGGGCGCCGCGGCGGAAGGAGGCCGCTGCCCCGGCGATCGGCAAGCGGCGTTTTTGCGTTGTTCCCGCGCGGCGAATTTTGTAACATGCCGCTGAACGAGGGTCCCATCATTCACCTCTTGAGGGAGAGGAAATCCATGCGTTGGTTCATCGCCGTTGCCGCCCTGGCGTGCCTTGCCGTGGGGGCGGCCGCAGCTTCCGCACAGCAGCCGATCAAGATCAAATTCAGCCACGTCGTGGCGGAAAAGACGCCCAAAGGACAGGGCGCGCTGATGTTCAAGCGGCTGGTCGAACAGCGCCTCCCCGGCAGAGTCGTGGTCGAGGTGTATCCGAATTCCCAGCTTTTCGGCGACGCCCAGGAGATGGAAGCCCTGTTGTTGGGCGACGTGCAGCTCCTCGCAACGTCCCTGTCAAAGTTCGACAAGTACACCAAGAAGCTTCAATTGTTCGACCTTCCCTTCCTGTTCGACGACCTCAACGCCGTGACCCGCTTCGAAAAGAGTCCGGCAGGCCGGGGCCTGCTCACCACCCTCGCGTCCAAGGGCTATACGGGGATGGGCTACTGGCACAATGGGATGAAGCAGATGTCGGCCAACAAGCCCATGGTCCTGCCCTCGGACGCGAAGGGATTCAAGTTCCGCATCCAGCAATCCAACGTACTCGAGGCGCAAATCAAGGCGCTGGGCGCCAATCCCCAGAAAATGGCCTTTTCGGAGGTGTACCAGGCGCTACAGACCGGCGTGGTGGATGCGCAGGAGAACTCCTGGTCCAACATCTACTCCCAGAAGTTCTATGAGGTGCAGAAATACATCACCGAGACCGACCACGGAATCATCGACTACATTGTCGTGACCAATACCAAGTTCTGGAACGGGCTGCCCGCCGACGTGCGCCCGGTGCTGGAGAAGACGATGGAAGAGGTCACCGATTGGGTGAACTCGCAGTCGGACCAGTTCAATCAGGCGGACAGGGCGAAGGTCGTGGCCGCCGGCACCTCGAAGATCATCACACTGACCCCGGCCCAGCGGGAGGAGTGGCGGAAAGCGATGCTGCCCGTCTACAAGCAGTTCGAGGGCGAGATCGGCAAGGACCTGATTGACGCCGCCACGGCGGCGAACAAGCACTGAGCCGTCCGACCAACCGGAACGCCTCGTGACCGCATTGACCCGCTTCATCGGCCGCCTGGAGGAGGCCCTGCTGGCCGCCCTCCTGGTGGCGATGGCGCTCGTCACCTTCATCCAGATCGTCCTGCGCTACGTGTTCAACAGCGGCTTCACCTGGGCCCAGGAGGCGACCACCTACCTGTTCGCCTGGCTGGTGCTGCTGGGCATCTCGTACGGCGTCAAGATGAAGACGCACATCGGGGTGGATGTGTGGGTGAAGAAGATGTCGCCCAGGGCCCAGCGCGTGGCGGGCATCGCCGCGGCGGGGATCTGCGTGGCCTACGGGGCGCTCCTGCTGATCGCCTCGCTGCGCTACGAGAGCGTCATGGTCACCCTCGGCATCGAAGCCGAGGACATCTCCGTTCCCCGCTGGGTGTTCCTGCTCTCGCTGCCGGTCGGGTTCAGCCTGCTGCTGCTGCGCTACGCCCTTGCGGCCTGGGGCATCCTGGCGGGCAAGGAGAAGGGCGTGCTGCTTGCGGATGAGGCGGCGGAGACGATCAAGGGCATGCGCCAGGACTTGCCCTCCGGGCACGGGAGAACCCGGTGACCACGGTCTTCCTGTTCGTCGTCCTATTCGTCTTCCTGTATCTGGGCATTCCCATCGCCATCGCGCTGGGCCTGTCCAGCGTGCTGACCCTGCTGCTGTTTGCGCAGGATTCGCTGGCGTCCATGGCGCTGAAGTTCTTCCAGACCATGGAGAGCTATACGCTGCTGGCGATTCCGTTCTTCATCCTGTCCGGGCAGTTCCTCACGACGGGCGGGGTGGCGCGCCGGCTGATCGCGTTCGCCAACGCCTGCGTCGGCCACCTGCGCGGCGGGCTGGCGATGGGTTCGGTGCTGGCGTGCATGTTCTTCGCCGCCATCTCCGGCTCTTCCCCCGCCACCGTCGTCGCCATCGGCACGATCGTCATCGGCGGCATGATCCGCAACGGGTACAGCAAGGAGTTCGCCGCTGGCGTGATCTGCAATGCCGGGACGCTCGGCATCCTGATCCCCCCCTCCATTCCCATGGTGGTGTACGCCGCGGCGACGGAGTCCTCCGTGGGCAAGATGTTCGCGGCGGGCTTCCTGCCGGGCCTGGTGCTGGGCCTCATGCTGATGACCGGGATCTTCGTTGCCGCCTGGTACCTGGACATTCCCAAGCTGCCGCGCGCGCCGTTCCGCGAGATGCTGCGCACGGGCCGGGAGGCGATCTGGGGCCTGCTGCTCATCTTCGTGATCCTGGGCGGGATCTACGGGGGCATCTTCACCCCCACCGAGGCCGCCGCTGTCTCCGTCATCTACGCATTCGTGGTCGCGGTGTGGGTGTACAAGGACATGAAGCTCAAGGACGTGTTCGGCGTCCTGATCCATTCGGGCCGCGTGTCGGTGATGCTGATGTTCATCATCGCCAACGCCATGCTCTTCGCCCACGTCCTCACGACCGAGCGCATTCCCCAGTTCATGTCCGCGGCGATCATCGACGCCCACATGGCGCCCTGGATGTTCCTGCTGGTGGTCAACGTGATCCTGATCATCGCCGGGGACTTCATGGAGCCCTCGGCCATCATCCTGATCCTGGCCCCGATCTTCCTGCCGATCGCGACGCGCCTGGGCATCGACCCGATCCACCTCGGCATCACGATCGTGGTCAACATGGAGATCGGGATGATCACGCCGCCGGTCGGACTGAACCTGTTCGTCACCTCCGGGATCACGGGCATGAGCCTGTGGGAGGTGCTGAAGGCGTCGGCGCCGTGGGTCTTGATCCTTGTGCTGTTCCTGATCATCATTACCTATGTGCCCTGGCTGTCGCTGGTGGTGCCGAATCTGGTGTACGGGGGGCGCTAGACCGCGGGCCCGCGTGCGGGCGGCGGTCAGGGGAGTTCCGTTTCCCCGCGGCGCGGTGCGTCCCATGCCGACCCCTCTAGCCTGGTTCCGGCCGTGAAACTCAGCGGAGAAGAGACGCGGCGCGCGGCACGCCTGGCCGCCGCGGGCGCCCGCACCCTCGGCTCCGGCGCGGGCCTTCTCGCCGCGCTGGCGCTCGCCCTGGCGGCCTGCTCCCGCATCGAGGCCCCGGCCACGCCCCAGGAAGTGACGGCCGTCGCGGTGGAGCCCCCGCCGCCCACGGGACCCGACGCCGGCAAGCTCTCCCGCCGCCATCCGCCGCCTCCCAGCGAGGAGGAGCGCGAGCCCCAGGCGCCGCCTCCGGAGGCGAGGGTCATCCCGCCCAGCGCTCAGCCGTCCCCTCCCGCGCCTCCCGCACAGCCCGGCCTGACCAATGAGCAGCTTCGCGGCGAAATCGCCCGCTGGGTGCGTTCAGGGGGCATCGCCGTCTCGGTCAACGGCGCTCCGGTGTTCCGCTACCATGAGGGCAGCTACGTCCCCGCCTCGATCCTCAAGCTCGCGACTTCCGCCGCCGCCCTGCACCAGCTCGGGCCGGACTACCGTTTCCGCACTGAGGTCTATCTCGACGCGGAGAACAACCTGTACGTGCGGGGTCATGGCGATCCGTACCTGGTGTCCGAAGCCTGGCGGGCAATCGCACGGGACCTGGAACGCCTGGGCGTGTTCGACCTGCCGCTGAAGAGCCTCGTGCTCGACGACACGGCGTTCGTGCCCAACCAGGCCGCGGATGGGGCGGAAAACAGCCTCAATCCGTACGACGCGCGGCTGGGCGCCCTCGTCACCAACTTCAACACGATCAATGTCCGCGTCATCAAGCGCGGCAAGGTCGTCTCCGCCGAGCCCCAGACGCCCTTGACGCCGCTGGCCTTGGAGCTGGCGCGCCGGCTTCCGCGCGGCACGCACCGCATCAACCTGTCTCGCCGCCCCCGCAACATGCTGCGCTATTCCGGCGAGATCGCCCGCGCCATCTTCCAGGAGCAGGGCGGCCGCTTTTCCGGCCCCGTGCGGGTGCGGCCCGTGCCGCCCGGCCTGGTTCCCGCGCTGGTGCACCGCTCCGAGCTGCCGCTGCGCGACGTCATTCAGGCGATGCTGGAGTTCTCCAACAACTTCATCGCCAACCAGATCACCCTGGTGATGGCGCTGGAGAAGCGGGGACCGCCGGCGCAGCTGGCCGACGGCGTCGAGCTGACGCGCCGCTTCCTGCTCGATCAGGTCGGCCTCAGCCCCGACAGCTTCTTCATGGTCGAGGGCTCGGGCATCTCCCACCGCAACCGCGTGGACCTGCTGGCCATGCTGCGGATCACCGAGGCTTTCTATCCCTGGCGCGACCTGCTCCACATCCACGACGCCGGCGAAGCCCGCCTGGTGCTGGCGAAGACCGGCACGCTCAGCGACGTGCACAGCCTCGCCGGCTTCCTGCCTTCGCCGAACGGCGAGCGCCGCGCGTTCGTGATCATGCTCAACCAGCAGGCCCACAACCGCGAGGCCGTGCTGCGCCTGCTGATGGACCGCTTCTGCTCCGACATTCCCGAGATGGCCTGGGGGCGCTAGCGGCGCGGGCCCTGCCGTTCCGCTGCGCCCGCGCGGCGGAGCCGCGCCCGACCCGCAGGCGCGGGAGTTCGGCCTCCTTGCCCTCCGCCGCCCGCTCGTCCTAGGCTCGTGACGCGAACCCCCCGCGCTTCATCCGCGGCGCGCTTCGGCGGGGGCCGGTTGCGCGCCGCCCCGGTGCCCAGGAACGGGGAGCCCATCCATGAAAGTCACCCATATCGAGTCCCTCCACTGCGACGCCGGCTGGAGGAACTTCTCATTCGTCAAGATCACGACAGACGGCGGACTGGTCGGCTGGAGCGAGTACAACGCGTCCTACGGGGCGGTGGGGCTGCCGGCGGCGATTGACGCGCTCGCCCCGCGCGTGGTGGGCAAGGACCCGCTCGCCCTGGAGGCGATAGTGGCGGAGCTGTACGCCGTCACGCGCCAGGCGGCCGGCGGCGTCGTGCAGGAGGCGATCGGCGCGCTCGAGAACGCCCTGCTCGACGTGAAGGGCAAGGCGCTCAACGTGCCGGTCTACGTGCTGCTGGGCGGCCCGGTGCGGGACCGGCTGCAGCTGTACTGGTCCCACTGCGGAACGACGCGCATCCGCAACGCGGCCGAGTGCGGGGTCAAGCCGCTGAAGAGCCTCAAGGACGTCGTGAAGCTGGGGCGCGAGGTGCGCGAGCGGGGCTTCACGGCGCTGAAGACGAACCTGCTGATCTTCGGCCAGGGCGCGCCCTTCACCCACATGCCGGGGTTCTACCGGGGCGGCGCGGGCGCCCCGGCCCTGAACGCCGATCCGAAGCTGATCCGCTCCATCCGCAGCACGCTCGAGGCGTTCCGGGACGGCGCCGGTCCGGACGTGGGGATCCTGCTCGACCTGAACTACAACTTCCGCACCGAAGGCTACCTGCAGGTGACGCGCGCCCTGGACGACCTGGGCCTGTTCTGGTTCGAGATCGACAGCTACGATGCCGAGGCGCTCGCCTGGATCCGCCGCTCGGTGCGGACGCCGATCGCCTCGTGCGAGTCCCTGCACGGCATGCGCGCGTTCCTGCCCTACTTCCAGGCGCGGTCCATGGACGTGTGCATCATCGACGAGGTGTGGAACGGCGTGGCGCTCTCCCACAAGATCGCCGCCCTGGCCGAGGCGTACGAGGTGAACGTGGCGCCGCACAACTTCTACGGGCACCTGTCCACGCTCCACAGCGCGCACCTGTGCGCCGCCCTGCCCAACTTCCGCATCATGGAGATGGAGGTGGACGACGTGCCGTGGAAGGACGAGCTGGTGACGCCGGTGCCCGTGATCCGGGATGGGCACCTGCTGCTTCCGACCGGCCCGGGCTGGGGCGCGAACGTCAACGAGGAAGCGGTGCGCCGGCACCCGGTGAAACGATAGGCGCCTGCCGCCCCCAGGAGCCGCGCTGGATCGGCCAACCCGCAACGGATCGGAGCCCCCACGCATGCCCACCTTCACCCTGCGCCTGCTGGAAGATCGCCTGCCCGCCCTGCCGCCCGGCACGCCTGCGGGCGCGGCGAAGGGCACGAGCCTGCCCGCCGCGCACCGCGTCGTGTACGTCGTCGAGGGCAGCCTGATCCTGGCGCATCCGTCGGGCGGGCGCGGCCTTGTGGCCGACGACGCATGGGTCGGCTCGGCGCCGCTGACGCTGGTGGGCGGAGCGCAGGGCGCTCGGGTCTGGCGCTGGGAACTGGTCGGCACGCCCGAGCCGGACCGCGGGCTGCTGGCGCGCGACACGGCCGGGACCGAGTCGCGGCGCATGCGGCACGACGCGCTCGAGCTGGACCCGGCGGCGGGCTGGATGCTGCGCTGCGACCGCGTGGACTTCCCCAAGGGCGCGATCGCCTGGACGCACGTCCATCAGGGGCCCGGCACGCGCTGCTGCCTGCGCGGCGAGATCCGCGTGGAGAGCGAGGGCCAGAGCCAAACCATGCGCGCCGGGGAGCCCTGGTTCGAGCGCGGATCGGACCCGGTGATCGCGTACACGTCCGACACGCAGGAGACCGCGTTCGCGCGCGCGATGGTGCTGCCCCGCAGCTGCAAGGGCAAGAGTTCGCTGCGCTACGTCCGCCCCGAGGAGCAGGACCAGCCGAGGCTGCAGCGCTATCGCGTGTACGGCGAGGAATTCATCGCGCTCTAGGCCGCGCATGGGCCCGCCGCCGGCGAATCCGCCGCGCCCGGGCAGCTTGACATTGCCAAGGCAACCGGTTTCATTGCAGCCGTGCAGCCGTGCAGCTCAGGCGCCCGACGGAACCGCCGCCGGAGCGCAGCCGCGGATCGTGACGCAAGGACGAGACGATGGCCGAGGACTTCATTGTCCATACCGAGGAACTCACCAAGGAGTTCAAAGGCTTCGTCGCCGTGCGGGACGTCAATCTAAACGTCCGCCGCCACACCATTCATGCCCTGATCGGGCCGAACGGGGCGGGGAAGACGACGGTCTTCAACCTGCTGACCAAGTTCCTCACCCCGACGCGGGGCAAGATCTTCTACAAGGGCCAGGACATCACCGGCGACCGCGCAGCCCACATCGCGCGCAGCGGCATGGTGCGCTCGTTCCAGATCTCGGCGGTCTTCCCGCACCTGACCGTGCTGGAGAACGTGCGCCTGGCGCTGCAGCGCAAGCTGGGCACGTCCTTCTACTTCTGGCGCTCCGAGGCCACGCTGCGCTCGCTGCACGAGCGGGCCGAGGCGCTGCTGGACTCGGTGGGGATCGGTACCCACGCGGGCGAGATCGCCGTGGACCTGCCCTACGGGCACAAGCGCGCGCTGGAGATCGCCACGACGCTCGCGCTGGAGCCGGAGATGATGCTGCTGGACGAGCCGATGGCCGGGCTGGGCCACGACGACATCGGCCTCATCAGCGCGCTCATCCGCACGGTGGCGCGGGACCGCACCGTGCTGATGGTCGAGCACAACATGGACGTCGTGGCCGACCTGAGCGATCGCATCACGGTCATGCAGCGGGGCGAAATCCTCGCGGAAGGCCCGTATGCGGAGGTGTCCCGCGATCCGCGCGTCATGGAAGCCTACGTGGGAACCGGACATGCCTGAGCTGGCGAACGCCGTCCGCCCGGGCGCGTCCGGCGCGCCGCCCGGAGCGCCGCCCGGCCGCGAGCTGCTGCGGGTGGAAGGCCTGCAAGCCTACTACGGCGAGTCGCATATCCTGCACGGCGTGGACTTCACCGTCGCCGAGGGCGAGGTGGTGACGCTGCTGGGGCGCAACGGAGCGGGCAAGACGACGACCCTGAAGGCGATCCTGGGGATGGTGCCCCAGCGCACCGGCTCGGCGATCTTCGCCGGCCGGGAGCTGATCGGCCTGCCGTCGAACCGGGTGGCGCGGCTCGGCGTCGCGTACTGCCCGGAGGAGCGGGGCATCTTCGCCTCGCTCAACGTGGAGGAGAACCTGCTCCTGCCGCCGGCGGTCAAGGCGGGGGGCATGACCGTCGCGGAAATCTACGAGCTGTTTCCGAACCTGAAGGAGCGGCGCAGGAGCCAGGGCACCAAGCTCTCCGGCGGGGAGCAGCAGATGCTGGCCATCGGCCGCATCCTGCGCACGGGCGCCCGGCTGCTGCTGCTGGACGAGCCGACCGAGGGCCTCGCCCCGGTGATCGTGCAACGCATCGGCGAGATCGTCCGCACGCTCAAGGCGCGGGGCTTCACGATCCTGCTGGTGGAGCAGAACTTCCGGTTCGCCTCCACCGTGGCGGACCGCCACTACGTGATGGAGTACGGCCGCATCGTGGACCACGTCCAGCGCCACGAGCTGGACGCCCATCACGACAAGTTGCACGCATACTTGGGGGTGTAGGACACGGCGTCCCGCAATTCGCCGTCACGCCCGGCCGTTCCCGTGCAGATCGGGGCGGGCCGGATTCGCTCGATGCGCAAGCAGTCCAACCGGCAAGGAGAGGTCCATCATGAAAGCGACATTCGCGCGCCTGCTGGCGCTTGCAGGACTGGGCCTGGCGGCGCTGCCGTTGCTGGCGCAGGCGCAGGTCTCGGGCAACGTAGTGAAGATCGGCGTGATGAACGACATGTCGAGCCTCTACTCGGACATTGCGGGCATGAAGTCCGTCGTGGCGGCCCGCATGGCGGTGGAGGATTTCGGCGGCAAGGTGCTGGGCAAGCCCATCGAGGTCATCTTCGCCGACCACCAGAACAAGCCCGACATCGGCACGGGCATCGTGCGCAAGTGGATCGACGAGGACGGCGTGGACACGGTCGTGGACGTGCCCACTTCCTCCGTGGCGCTGGCGGTGCAGGAAGTGATGCGGGAGAAGAACCGGGTGTTCCTGATCTCGGGCGCCGCGTCTTCCGACTTGACCGGGAAGGCCTGCTCGCCGGTGGGCATTCACTGGACCTACGACACCTACGCCCTGGCCCACGGCACCGGCGGCGCGCTGGTCAAGCAGGGCGGCGACACCTGGTTCTTCCTCACCTCCGACTACGCCTTCGGCCATGCGCTGGAGCGGGACACGATGGACGCCGTGAAGGCGGCGGGCGGGAAGGTGATCGGGGCGGTGCGCCACCCCTTCAACGCGACGGACTTCTCCTCGTTCATCCTGCAGGCGCAGGCCAGCAAGGCCAAGGTGATCGGCCTGGCCAATGCCGGCGGCGACACGATCAACTCGATCAAGCAGGCGGCCGAATTCGGCGTGGTCGCGGGCGGACAGCGCCTCGCCGGGCTGCTTGTCTTCCTCACCGACGTGCACTCCCTCGGCCTGAAGACCGCCCAGGGCCTGGTGATTACGGTCCCCTTCTACTGGGACCTGACTGACCAGACGCGGGCCTTCTCCAAGCGCTTCCTGACCCACCCGGAGAGCAAGGGCGTTCCGCCCACGTTCACCGTCGCCGGCGTGTACGGCGAAGTGACGCACTACCTGAAGGCGGTCCAGGCGGCGGGGACGGACGAGGCGCATGCCGTGGTCGCGAAGATGCGGGAAATCCCCATCAACGACTTCATGACGAAGAACGGCACGATCCGCGTGGACGGCCGCGTGATGCGGGAGATGTACCTGGCCCAGGTAAAGTCGCCCGGGGAGTCGAAATACCCCTTCGACTACTTCAAGATCCTGGCGACCATTCCCCGGGACGAGGCGTACCGGCCGCTGAAGGACGGCAACTGCCCGCTGGTGAAGTAGGGGGGCGCCCGCTTCCCGCCCCCTCACCTTCCTCTCCGCGCGCGGCGGCCTGTTGCGGGCCGAGCCGGCCGAACGCGAGGCGAAGCCCAAGCGCCGGGCCGTCTCAAGCGCCGGAGAGGGAGCGCACGTCAGGCCGCGGGCGCGGGGGCCGGCTTTCCCCATCCCCAATCCCTTAAGGCTCAGCGCGCCATGTTCGAGCTGCTCGGCGTCCCTCCCCAGGCCCTCTTCGGCCAGCTCCTGCTGGGCCTCATCAACGGGGCGTTCTACGCCATGCTGAGCCTGGGGCTGGCGGTGATCTTCGGGTTGCTCAACGTCATTAACTTCATCCACGGCGCCCAGTACATGCTGGGCGCATTCGTCGCCTGGGGAGTGGCGAACTACCTGGGGCTCAGCTACTGGTGGGCGCTGCTCATCGCGCCCATCGCCGTGGGCCTGTTCGGGATGGCGATCGAGCGGCTGCTGCTGCGCCGGCTCTACAACGTGGATCACCTGTACGGCCTGCTGCTCACCTTCGGCATCGCCACCATCATCGAGGGCGTGTTCCGGCAGCGCTTCGGCTCCTCCGGGCTGCCCTACTCGATCCCGGCGGAGCTGACGGGCGGGCTCAACCTGGGATTCATGTTCCTGCCGAACTACCGCGCGTGGGTCGTGGGCGCGTCGCTGACGGTGTGTCTGGCGACCTGGTTCCTGATCGAGCGCACGCGCCTGGGCTCGTACCTGCGCGCGGCGACGGAGAACGCGAAGCTGGTGCAGGCGTTCGGGATCAACGTGCCGCGCATGATCCTGCTCACCTACGGGTTCGGCGTGGGCCTGGCGGCGCTGGCCGGCGTGATGGCGGCGCCCATCTACCAGCTCAGCCCGTTGATGGGCACGAACCTCATCATCGTCGTGTTCGCCGTCGTCGTCATCGGCGGGATGGGCTCGATCCTGGGCTCCGTCGTCACCGGGTTCGGCCTCGGCGTGATCGAGGGATTCACCAAGGTGTTCTACCCCGAGGCGTCGAATACGGTGATCTTCGTGATCATGGCGATCGTGCTGCTCATCAAGCCCGCCGGCCTGTTCGGCCAGGCGCGCTAGGGGGGAACCGGAAGTGAAGACATTCGCTTTCGCCGCCGCGCTGCTGCTGGCCCTGCTGGCCCCGCACGTGGTGTACCCGGTCTTCCTGATGTCGGCGCTGTGCTTCGCGATCTTCGCCTGCGCGTTCAACCTGCTGATCGGCTACGTGGGCCTGCTCTCCTTCGGGCACGCCGCCTATTTCGGCTTCGCCAGCTACGTGACCGCGCAGGCGGTCAAGAACTGGGGATTCGATCCCCTGCTGGGGGTGCTGCTGGGCACGGGGGCGGCGGGGGTGTTGGGCCTGGTGTTCGGCGCGCTGGCGATCCGCCGCCAGGGCATCTATTTCGCCATGATCACCCTCGCCCTGTCGCAAATGGTTTACTTCTACGCCCTGCAGGTGAAGTGGACCGGGGGGGAGGACGGAATCCAGGCGGTGCCGCGCCGGCAGCTATTCGGCCTGTTTGACCTGACCAGCGAGACCGTCATGTACTACGTCGTGCTGGCGATCTTCCTGGCCGCGCTGGCGCTCCTGTATCGCACCATCCACTCGCCCTTCGGCCAGGTCCTCAAGGCCATCCGCGAGAACGAGCCGCGCGCCGTCTCGCTGGGCTACGACGTGGACCGCTACAAGCTGCTCGCCTTCGTCCTCTCCGCGACGATCGCCGGGCTCGCGGGAGGCACCAAGGCGCTCGTCACCCACATCGCCTCCCTCACCGACGTGCAGTGGCAGATGTCCGGCGAGGTCGTGCTGATGACGCTCGTGGGTGGCATGGGCACGGTGCTGGGGCCGGTCGTCGGGGCGTTCGTGATCGTCATGATGCAGGACTACCTGGCCACCGTCGGGGAGTGGGTGCTCGTCATCCAGGGTGCCATCTTCGTCGTCGCCGTGCTGTCCTTCCGCCGCGGTATCGTGGGCGAATTGATCGCCTGGTGGCACCTGCGCCGCTCCCGCCGCGTGCTGGAGGCTGCCCGCGCCTCCGGCACTCACCCCGCCGGCGCGCCGCCCCCCGGGTAGCCTCCGCGGGACCGATCCCGGCATTGCGCATCGCTTCTGCTGGTTGGCGGAGACTCTTTGTTCGTGGCGAACTTCGGCAGAAAATCGCCCGGCTTGCCGACCGAAATGCAATGCCTATTTATTAGGCATCTTCCGCAGATCATGACTATTTTTTGAGCATTACGACTGCCTCAGCATGCCAAATTTTTCCGGTACTTTCCATTATTACAGAATGATAGTTAGCCATGGCTCTTGGCACTCTTCGTGCGGTCAGAGCCTTAAGATTGGGCACTGGCATTTGCAGCCCTGCCCCTCCTGTGCGAGGCTGCCCCGAGGCTGCCGAGGCGCTGGGCCACTTCGGTGTCCGGGAACAAGCCGGGCCAACCAGCCGCGCCGGAATTGCGGCGCCGGATGATCGTGCCGCGGGGCATGTTCCAGGCCTCGCATTCGGCTCGGTGGAAAGTGAACCACCGGAAAGTCGACCACCGGGAAGTCAACCACCACTGCAGGGGGAACCGTGAAGACGTATGTCCTGGCCCGCACCAGGCGGGCTGACCATGTGCTCTTGAAAGTCGTGGCGGCGACGGCTGTGCTGGCGGTGTTGCTGTTGGCCTTCGGCCATCCCTTCGGCGCGGCAACGGCTGCATTTGCGCAGGGTGCTCCCGCGCCGGCTGCCGCCGTGCCGGCTGCCCCGACACCGGCGGCACCTGCTCCCGCGATCGACCGCGGCGACACGGCTTGGATGCTGACCGCGACGGCCCTGGTGCTGATGATGACGATTCCAGGCCTGGCCCTGTTCTATGCCGGCATGGTGCGCAAGAAGAACATGCTGGCCACGGCGGCCCAGTCCTTCGTGATCACCGCGCTGGTCACGGTGCTGTGGGTCATCTGCGGATACTCGCTGGCATTCACGATCGGAGACGGATTCATCGGCGGCCTGAGCCGCCTGCTCTTGAACGGCGTCGGGGTGGGCACCGTGTCGGCCTACGGGAACATTCCGGAGACGGTCTACGCGATGTACCAGCTCACTTTCGCGATCATCACCCCGGCCCTCATCGCCGGGGCGTTCGCGGACCGGATGAAGTTCTCCGCCCTGCTGTGGTTCATTGGGCTCTGGTTGATCCTCGTGTACGTGCCCGTCGCCCATTGGGTGTGGGGCAAGGGCGGGTTCCTGCAGGACTTCCTGGGCGGCACGGTGCTGGACTATGCCGGCGGCACGGTGGTGCACGTCAACGCGGGGGTGGCGGGCCTCGTGGCGGCGCTCGTGCTGGGCAAGCGGCGCGGCTATGGCCAGGAGGCGATGGCCCCGCACAACCTGATGCTGGCCGTGATCGGCGCCTCGCTGCTGTGGGTCGGCTGGTTCGGCTTCAATGCCGGGTCCGCCGTCGCGGCGGACGGTCGCGCGGGCATGGCCATGGCGGCGACGCAGACCGCGACGGCGGCCGCGGCCCTATCCTGGATCGCCTGCGAGTGGGCGCTGCGCAACAAGCCCAGCGTGCTGGGAATGATCTCCGGGGCCGTTGCGGGACTGGTCGCGATCACGCCGGCCTCCGGCTTCGTCAGCCCGGGCTCCGCCATCATCATCGGCCTCCTCGCCGGGGCGGCCTGCTTCTGGGGCGCCACGAAGCTGAAGCACAGGCTCGGCTATGACGACTCGCTGGACGCATTCGGGGTGCACGGCATCGGCGGGGCCGCCGGCGCGCTCCTCACCGGCGTATTCGCGTCCAAGAGCATCGGCGACACTCCCGGACTGTTCGAGGGCAACTCCAAGCAGCTGCTGATCCAGTTGTGCGCCGTGTTGATCGTCGTCGCCTACGACGCCGTGCTGAGCCTGATCATCCTAAAGGCGGTAGACTGGGTGATCGGGCTGCGCGTCAGCAACGAGGAGGAAATGGAGGGCCTCGACTTGTCGCAGCACGGAGAATCGCTGGGCTAGGCTTCCGCGGCGGGGCGGGCCCGGTCACGGCTGCGCTCGAAAATGGCCCGCCCGCTCCGCCGGCACCGCCCACGGCACGGGCACCGCCCACGGCACGGGCGCCGCCCACGCCACCGCCCCGCGGCAGGGCAGTCCGGCCCGAGGCGGCCCGAAGCGGCCCGGGCGCACGCGGCGGTCCGTTCGCCGGCGCAGCGCGGGGCCTGAGCTCATGCACCCGCGCCCATTTCGCTGCGGCGATCCGCATTCCCTACGTGAGGACAGCCATGGTCAAGATCGAAGCCATCATCAAGCCGTTTGCGCTGGAGCGAGTCCGCGACGCCCTGACCAAGCTCGGCGTCTCCGGCATGACGATCTACGAGGTGAAGGGATTCGGACGCCAGAAGGGCCACACCGAGCTGTATCGCGGCGCGGAATACACCGTGGACTTCCTGCCGAAGGTCAAGCTGGAGACGATCGTGCCGTCCGACATGGAGGAGAAGGTCGTCGAGGCCATCGCCAAGGCCGCGAGCACGGGGAAAATCGGGGACGGGAAGATCTTCACCTACCCGGTGGGGCAGGCCGTGCGCATCCGCACCGGCGAGCGCAACGAGAAGGCCCTGTAGTCGAGCCAGTACTGCGGGCGAGCGCAACGAGAAGGCACTGTAGGCGAGCGAGCAGAGCAGTCGAGCCGGCACTGCGTTCGAGCCGGCACTGCGTTCGAGCCGGCACTGCGTTCGAGCCGGTTCATTGACCAAGAGCCACCGGGCTCCGTCCCCAAGCAAATAGATTCGGGCACGCGGCCCGGCGGCACTCGGGCCGGAGGCTCGGGAATTGGGGGGCCGGCTAGCGGCCGATCCGCCGCATCCGGCTCCGCAGCACCGGCGGCAGGGGCGCCTCCGTTCCGAGCACCCGGCCCATGCCGCGGCGCAGACCCTCCCAGGCGTCCTGCCAGGCGGGCGAGCCGATCCCGGCGTGCGGAACCTGGCCGCTCAGCCGCACCACATCCTGCACGGACTCCGCTTCCGCAAGAATGTCGGCGAAGGGACGGGAGACGGTCGCGCCGTCCCGCGCTGCCGCGCCCGGCTTGGTCTCAAGGACTGCGGACTTCCGCACGTCCTGATAGAGGGGTGTGCGCATGGGGCACCTGTTTCGGAACGAGGTCGGGACCGGGGACGCCGCCGCGCCGGGTCGAACCCTGCGCGGGGCGCGAAGCTCCTGGGACCCTCATCGGCGCAATCCGGGAAAACTTGAGGCGGGCGCGCCGGGAAAGCGTTGGGAGTCGGCCGGGGTCGCAGCTTGACCCGCTGGAGGCCATTGTGCGAGAGACAAGCAGCGCCATTCCCGTGCTTCCCCCGCGCCCCCGTTTCCCGTTCGGGCGCCCGCCCCGTGCGTCCGCCGCAAGCGGCCGTTCCCTGTGCCCACTGCCTGCCCGGACTGAAGAGAGCCACCCATGGATTTCGAATACAGCGAGAAGACGAAGACCCTGCTGCCGAAACTGACCGACTTCATGGAGAAATACGTCTACCCGGCCGAGAAGACCTACGACGATCAGGTCGAGGCTTCCGGCGACAAGCACTTCCATCCGCCGATCATGGAGGAGCTCAAGGCCAAGGCCAAAGCCCTGGGGCTGTGGAACCTGTTCCTGCCCAACGCGGAACACGGGGCGGGCCTGACGAACCTGGACTACGCGCCGCTTTCGGAGGTGATGGGGCGCAGCCTGATCGCCTCGGAATGCTTCAATTGCAGCGCGCCGGACACCGGCAACATGGAGATCCTCGCCGAATTCGGCACCAAGGAGCAGAAGGCGAAGTGGCTCGCGCCCCTGCTGGACGGCAAGATCCGCAGCTGCTTCTCGATGACCGAGCCGGAAAACGCGGGGAGCGACCCGACGCTGCTGAAGACCCGCGCGGTGCGCCAGGGCGACTCCTACGTCATCAACGGCCACAAGTGGTTCACGTCCAATGCGATGCACAAGCACTGCAAGATCGCCATCGTGATGGTGGTGACGGACCCGGACGCCGAGCCCCACCGCCGCGCCAGCCAGATCCTCGTCCCCCTCGACACCCCCGGCATGAAGATCGTCCGCCCCGTGCCCGTCTTCAACTACGACGGGGGCGAGGGACACTGCGAAGTGCGCTACGACAACGTGAAGGTGCCGGCGAGCAACATACTGGGCAAGGAGGGCGACGGATTCCCGATCGCCCAGGCCCGCCTCGGCCCCGGCCGCATCCACCACTGCATGCGCGCCATCGGCGGGGCGGAGCGGGCGCTGGACCTGATGTGCCAGCGGGCCCAGACGCGCTTCACGCACGGCTCGATGCTGGCCGACAAGGGCATCATCCAGCACTGGATCGCCCAGAGCCGGATGGAGATCGACCAGGCCCGGCTGCTCGTGCTCTACGCCGCGTGGAAGATGGACCGGTACGGCAAGAAGGAGGCGCGGCAGGAGATCTCGATGGTCAAGACCGTCGCGGCCAACATGTACCAGCGGGTCGTGGATCGCGCCATGCAGACCCACGGCGCGATGGGCGTCACCAACGACACGCCCCTGGTGCAGCTGTTCAGCTATGCGCGCATCCTCAGGCTGGCGGACGGGCCGGACGAGGTGCACAACCAGGTCGTCGCGCGGCGGGAGCTCAGGCGCGTCGGCCAGCTCAAGACGGCGGCCATTCCGGCGGCGGCGGGACGCTAGGGACGCAACGCCGAGACGGCGGGACATACAGGCGCTGCGCGACCCTGCCGCCCGGCGCCCGCTTGCCGCCTAGCCCCCGGCCAGGCCGGCCAGGGTGGTCATCACTTCCACCTCGTACTTGCCCCATTCCTCCCGGGGCAGGACGAATACGGAATCGCCGAATTTCTCGATCACCTTGTGGATGAAGTCGAGCTCGGCCTTGACGGCCTTGCCGTCCGAGTTGGAGACGGCGCACAGGGTCTTGACCAGCAGCTGCTTGGCCTCGTTGCTGGACAGGTGATTCAGGCCGCTCGCCAGGCTGGCCTCCTGCTTCAGCAAGGCGGCGCGCTCCGCCGCGTTGAGCTGGATGGCCTCGGCGATCTTTTGCAGCAGCGCCTTCTCCTCGAGGACGAACTCGTTGTCCACCTTCGCCACGTGGGTGGCGAAAAGAAGGATCGTCATCAAGTCCTGGCGGTTGATCGCGGTCATCGCGGGACCGGGGACGGGATAGGATGCGGATCGCGGCGTGGCTGGGCGGGGCGGATCGCGGCGAGAGGGCTCTCCGTTTGACGCCGGCAGGTCCCCGCTATCACACTCGGCAGGCGAAGGTCAAAGCGCGGCTGTCGCCGGTAGCGGGTCCATTTGCTGAAGTGGCCGTGAACTGCAACAACAGACTCCTCGCATTCGCTCGGAGTGACAATGGGCTGTCATGTCGAGCGGAGCGAGAAATCCGCTGTTGTCTCCAAACCGAACCACGACCCATCCGCTCCCCTCCACGCGGTTCCGGGTCCGCCCACGAACCGGCCCCCGCACCTTGACCCGCTCGCGCCATTGCCCGCCGGCGTATGTCCCTTTCCCGCGGATCCGCCATGCCCCAGCGCCGCCGCCGCTCGTTCTCCCAGCCCAATCTCGAGGCGCGCCAGGAGGGCCCGCTGGGGGCGCTGCTGGCGGCGGCGCTGCACATGCCGAAGGAGACGGGCTACACGCTGACCCATGCCTTCCACCCCTACCCGGGCCGCTTCCATCCGCACCTGCCGCGCACGCTGCTGCGCGGGCTGCCCGCGGAGGCGGGGCTGGCCACGCCGGGCACGCGCGTGCTCGATCCGTTCATGGGCGGCGGCACCGCCCTCGTCGAGGCCCGCCTGGCGGGCCTGCCCTGCATCGGCAACGACCTCAACCCGATCGCCGTACTCGTGGCGCGCGAACGCACCCGGCCGCGCACCCAGGCCCAGGCGCTCCAGGTCCTGGGCGAGGCGCGCCGCATCGCCGGGCAGGTGCAGGCCCTGCGGCGCGAAAAGAATCCGCCGCGCGTGCAGCTGCCCGGGCTGCAGCGTCTCACGCCCCATTACGCCCCGCACCTGCTCGCCGAGCTGATGCAGTGGATCCGGCTCATTGACGGCCTGCCCGAGGGAGCGGTGCGCCAGTCCCTGCGCGCGGTGTTCTCCAGCGCCGTCGTCAAGTATTCGAACCAGGCGACCGACTCCACGCCGGAGGAGCGCAAGACGCCCACCATCGCCAAGGGCGCGCCTTCGCGCTTCCTGGTGCTGAAGACCGAGGAGCTGGTGCAGTCGCAGCTCGACCTGGGCCGGCTCCTCGGCGCGCATCCGGCGCCCGTGCGGCTGCTCGAGGAGGACGCGCGGCTGCTGCCCTCCCTCGGCTGGGGAGAGGCAGACCTGGCGCTGACGAGTCCGCCCTATCCCGGCACCTACGACTACTACCTGCACCACCGCCTGCGCCTCGACTGGCTGGGCCTGGACGGGCAGGCCCTGCTCGATGCGGAGCTGTTTCCCCGCCGCGCCCAGCTGGCCGTCCAACGCGCCGCGGCGAAGGCCACCCATGCCGCCGCCCCGCCTGTCCCGCACCCCACGCCCAAGGGCCGCCGCAAGCCGGAAGCGCAGCCCGTGCCGGCGCGGCCGAAGCGGGGCGACCGGTCGCTCAGCAGCGACTGGCGCGACATGCTGGTGGCCCTCGCGCGCGTCCTCAAGCCCGAGGGCGCCGCGTTCCTCGTGATCGGCGACTGGATGGACGAGGGCCATGCCGTGGACGGCGGCGCGGTCCTCACGCGCGCGGCCCAGGACAAGGGCTGGCACGTGGCGTCCTCCGCCAGCGCGCGCCGCCTGCCCCACTCGAAGGCGGAGCATCGCGCCTTCCTCCGCCGCGGGAAGTGGGAGCACCTGCTGCACATGGTGCGGAAGTAGATCGGTGCGGAACTAGATTCCGCAGGCCGTGTTGGATGTGGCATGCGACTGGACGGTTGAATTCGCGCCGACCAGGGGAGACGGGGGAAAGCAGGAGAGAGCGGGCGCGGGTGACTTGAGCGTCACCCGCGCCCGAGTGGGTCTGGGTAGGTCTGCCGGGCTAGAACGAAATCTCGTCGCCGGGCTTCAGCACGTGCACCTTGGTCGAAGTGGAGCCCAGGGCGGCGATGAACTCCTCGGGCGTCCCCTTGAGCTGCGGGGTCGTGCCGTAGTGCATGGGAATGACGTGGGCGGGCTTGAGCCAGGTATTGATGGCGTAGGCCGCGTCCACCGGACCCACTGTGAAGTGACCGCCGATAGGAATGAGGACGATGTCGGGGTGGTAGTAGCTTCCGATGAAGGCCATGTCGCCGAAGAGGGCAGTGTCTCCCATGTGGTAGATCTTCAGGCCGTTTTCCAGCGTGACGATGTACCCGCACGGTTCCCCGCCATAGTAGGTATGATCGCGGCCGTTCTCATCCTTCCAGTTCAGTTCGGATTCGTGCTCTGCATGCACCATCGTGATCTTGATGTTCGGTCCCATGGGCGTGATGGTGCCGCCCTTGCGAAAGCGGGGCGTCAATTCCGCCGGCAGAATGCCGAGAGTCAGAAACTGCTGATTGAGCCCGCCGGCCCAGATCGGCGCGTTGTACTTTTTCGCCAGCGCCGGGGCATCGCCCACGTGGTCAGCGTGCCCGTGGGTCAAGAGGATCACGTCCATCTTGCCGATCTTGTCCAGGTTCTTGTACTCGGGCGGGGTCTTCGGATTCCCCGTCAGGTACGGGTCAATGACGATGACCTTTCCCCCCGGCGTCGTGATCCGCCAAGCGGCCTGGCCGAGCCATAACATGTGCACTTTCCCATCGGCGGCCCGGGCGGTGCCCAGGACTCCGAGACCAAGCGCGGCCGCAAGGGCCAGCGCGAGCAACAGACGACGCATGGCGATTTCTCCCCAATAGTCAGACCAGCAAGCAGGGTCGAGACTTCCCCCCGAACGCAAGGCGGTGACTCGGTATCACAGCCTCCAGGCGCAAACAAGAACCGCAACGTTGCGGTAGTGGGTCAATTTGAATTGCGGGGCCGGTTCCGGCGCACCTCACCTCCGGCCGATGTTGCTTGCGCCTCGCGCAATCGCTCAGCACGGGCGCCACATCCTCTCCTTGATGGGGAGGAGAAACTTCACAAATCTTGAGTGATTGGAAGCCCTCTCCATTACGGAGTGGGCGGCGCCGCGAAGCGGCGCGGGTGAGGTGCTCTTGGCGCACGGCCCGCTGTATCTTTCAAACCGACCCACTACCAACGTTGCTTACACGCCGGCGGGCCGGTTTATTCGCGGGCATGCCGGGCTACAGCCCGCCCAGCGCCGCGCCGAAGGCAGCCAGCGCGGCGAGCGGGTCTTCCGCGTCCCAGACCGCCGAGATGGCCGACACGCCCCACGCCCCCGCCTCCCGGCAGGCCTGGACCCGCTCCGGCGTGATCCCGCCCAGGGCGAGCAGGGGCAGCCGGCTCCGCGCCGCCGCCTGCTCCAGCAGCTTCAGCCCCACGGGCGGACCGTAACCCGCCTTGGACGCCGTCTCGTAGACGGGCCCGAGCGTGGCGAAAGCCGCGCCCGCCGCCTCCGCGGCCAGCACCCCCGCCACCGAATGGACGGACACGCCGAAGCGCAGCCGCTCCCGCAAGGGGGCCGCCTGCTGCGCCAGGGGCAGGCTGTCCTCCCGCAGGTGCACCCCCGCGAAGCCCAGGGCCAAGGCCAGATCGGCGCGGTCGTTGAGGAAGAATTGGAGAGCGAAGGCCGGCGGACTCGCGCGCCCGGCCTGCGCGGCCACTGCGCCACCCACGGCCACCGCGTCGCGCGATACCGTATTGCGCAACACCGCGTTGCGTAACTCCGCCGCGAAGGCGAACAGGGCCGCGGGGGAAAGGTCCTTCTCGCGCACCTGCACGGCGCGCAGGCCGGCGGCTGCCAGCCGCGGCAGCCATTCGAGCGGCGCGTGCCGGCCGTGCAGCCGGTCGGTGATCAGGTAGAAGCGGAAGGGGAGCACCTACCCCGCCTGGCGGCGCGGCTGGATCTGGCCCGCCTTGGGGGTGGAAGCCTGGGCCATGTTCTTCTTCGGGATGCGGCCGGCCAGGCGCGCCTTGCGCCCCGCCTCGCAGGCGAGCTTCATCGCCTCGGCCATCAGCACCGAGTCCACGGCATGGGCGACGGCCGTGTCCACCAGCGCCGCGTCGCAGCCCAGCTCCATCGCCAGCGCGACGTCCGACGCCGTGCCGATCCCGGCGTCCACGATCACCGGCACGCGCACCTTTTCCCGGATCAGGTTGAAGTTGTACGGGTTGAGCACCCCCATGCCCGAGCCGATGGGCGAGCCCAGCGGCATGACGGCCACGCAGCCGATGTCCTCCAGCTTCTTGCACGTGATCGGGTCGTCAATGCTGTAGGGCAGCACCTCGAAGCCCTTGGCCACGAGCTGCCGCGCGGCCTCCAAAAGCTTCTCCGCGTCCGGGTAGAGCGTGTCCTCGTCCGCGATGATCTCCAGCTTGATCAGGTTGGTCTCGAGCGCTTCGCGGGCCAGCTCCGCCGTGACGACGGCGTCCCGCACGGTGTGGCAGCCGGCGGTGTTGGGCAGGAGGCGGAAATGATTGCGCTGCAGCAGGCTGACGAGGTTCTCGCCCGTGGGATCGTCCAGGTTGACCCGCCGGATGGCCACGGTCACCAGCTCCGTGCCGCTCGCCTGCAGGGCGCGCACCAGCACGTCGTGGTTCGGATAGCGCGCCGAGCCCAGGATCAGGCGCGAACTCAGCGAGAGGCTGCCCAGCTTGAGGATGTCCGTGGATGCGGTCATGCCGTGGACCTGTCGAATGAGGAAGTACGGAGGTGAGGAGGCGCGGCGAACGCCTACCCGCCTTGCGTCGCCTGCACGATTTCCAATTCGTCCCGGGCCTGCAGGGCCGTGCGCTCCCAGTCGGGTCGCCGCACCACTTCGCCGTTCAGGCACACGGCCACGCCCCGCTCCAGGGTGGGGATGCGCAGGGTGTCGAGGAACTGACGCAGGGTCATGGCGCCGGAGAGCGTCTGCGGCTTGCCGTTGACCAGGATCTCCATGGCTGCGTCCGACGCCCTCCCGCTGTTCCGCGCACCGGCGGCGCCCCATTTTGCAGGGACGTGTCGCCTGCCCGGCCGGCCCGCTGCGCCGCGGCAGAGGTTCAGCGTCCCTGGCCGCCCGCCCGCCTACAGATGGGGCCTTGATAGTCACTATACTCCGCCTCCCGCCCAGGACCAAACGGCCGCCCGCCCGCCAGCAGCGCCGCGCCATGGGCCAGCGCGCGAACCGCGGCGGCACCGCCGGACGTGCCGCGCTAGCGCCGCCCTGCGCGGCGTTCCCTGCGCGCTTCGGCGGGCATTGGCAAAAATGGCGGAGGCGCGGTAGATTCGCCTTTAAAGCGTTGGGGACCCCGGAAACGCGCGCGTTTCTGTCCAGCAGCCGGCCGGCCACAAGCCCGCCGATCCGCGCGGGATCGCTCGTCCCGCCCGGCCCGGACAAGACCGCTCTCCGCCAGCCTGGTTCGGCCAAGCGGATCGCCCGGCCCGGATTTCTCCAGTGCAGCCGGCCCCAGCGGCCGGCGTTTCCCCATTCATTTCCGTCCCGCTCCGGGAGACTCACCCATGGCCCGCACGTTTACGCTGGACGACAAGTACACCTTGACCGAGGGCAAGGTCCTCCTCACGGGCATCCAGGCGCTCGTGCGCCTGCCCCTGGACCAGCATCGCGCCGACCAGGCGGCGGGCCTGCGCACCGGCACCTTCATCACCGGGTACCAGGGCTCCCCGCTGGGCGAGCTGGACAAGCAGATGCGCCTGGCCGGCCGGCACCTCAAGGATCACCACGTCGTGTTCGAGCCGGGGATCAACGAGGACGTCGCCGCCACCGCGGTCTACGGCACGCAGTTCCTCGAGAGCTTCCCCCACGCCAACTACGACGGCATCGTCGGCATCTGGTACGGGAAGGCGCCCGGCGTGGACCGCACCGGCGACGCCTTCCGGCACGCCCAGTACATCGGCACGAGCACCCACGGCGCGGCGCTCGCCCTGGGCGGGGACGATCCGGCGTGCAAGAGCAGCACGATTCCCTCGGACAGCACGGTCGCCTTCTACGACGTCTTCATGCCGACGCTGTACCCGGCGGATCCCCAGGACGTGCTGACGATGGGGCTGCACGGCATCGCCATGTCCCGCTACTCCGGCCTGTGGAGCGCGCTGAAGATCGTGACGAACGTGGCCGACGGGGGCGCGATCATCGAGGTGCATCCCGACATGGCCCGTCCGGTGCTGCCGGAGCTGGAGATTCGCGGCAAGCCGTACCGGAAGACCCAGGATTTCCGCCTCATTCCGCCCAACACCGTGAACCTGGAACGGCTCATCCACTACGAGCGCATGGTGGCCGCGCGGGCCTATGCGGCGGCCAACCGCATCGACCGGGTGACCGTGCGCACGGCGGACGACCGCATCGGCCTCATCTCCGCGGGCAAGAGCTACACCGACCTGATCCAGGCCCTGGAAGCCCTCGGGCTGGACGAGCGCGCGCTGAACCAGGCGGGCATCCGCCTGTACAAGCTCGGCATGATCTCGCCCATCGAGCCGGAGGGCCTGATCCGCTTCGCCGACGGGCTCAAGGAAGTGCTCGTCGTGGAGGAGAAGCGCGGCTTCGCCGAGGTGCAGATCCGCGACCTGCTGTACAACCGCGCGCAGCGGCCGCAGGTGTACGGCAAGTACGACGAGAACGGCCAGCCGCTCTTCCCGATCCACGACGAGATGCAGCCGGACCAGATCGCCCGCATCCTGTCCGGGTGGCTCGCGCCGCGCCTCAAGCGTCCGGACCTGATCGAGCGCACGCGCTGGATGGAGGACATCGCCGAGCGCAAGATCGAGCCGATCATGCCCCGCACGCCGTACTTCTGCAGCGGCTGCCCCCACAACACCTCCACGCGGATCAACGAGGGCGACGCGGTCGGCGGCGGGATCGGCTGCCACGCCATGGCCAGCTACATGAACCGCGGCATCGTCTGGCTGACCCACATGGGCGGCGAGGGCGCGCCGTGGATGGGCGTGTCCCCGTTCACCGAACGCGAGCACATGTTCCAGAACGTGGGCGACGGAACCTACGCCCATTCGGCGAGCAAGGCCGTGGAAGCCTGCATCGCCTCCGGGGTCAACATCACCTTCAAGCTGCTCTACAACGCCGCGGTGGCCATGACGGGCGGGCAGCGCGTCGTGGGCATCCCCCAGCCCGTCCAGCTCGCGGAGAAGCTCGCCGCGCAGGGCGCGCAGCGGATCGTGATCGTGCCGGAAGACATGGCCCGCTACCCCAACACCGCGCCCGGCCCGAAGATCTCCGTGCGGCCCAAGAGCGAGTACGCGGCGGTGCAGGAGGAGCTCGGGCGGATCAAGGGCACGACGGTGCTCATCTTCGACCAGCAGTGCGCGGCCGAGAAGCGCCGCCAGCGCAAGCGCGGCCTGCTCGCCACCCCGAACCGGCGCGTCGTCATCAATCCGGCGGTGTGCGAGGGCTGCGGCGACTGCGGCGTGAAGAGCAACTGCCTGTCCGTCATTCCCGTGGACACCGAGTACGGCCGCAAGACGATGATCCACCAGTCCTCGTGCAAC
>JBGOTW010000015.1:0-30141 GCA_041476685.1 bacterium
CTGGGCCGAAGTCTTCAGGAAGCGCCGCCCTTCGGCAAGGTTCACCGTGAACGAGCCCAGATCGAGGTATTGCGGATGCTCGATCAGCTCGCCGGCGGACTCCCCGCCGCGGGCGCCTTCACGGGCACCGCCGGCCGTGTGGGCCTTTTCCTCCGGGGCCTTGTGCAGGAGGAACCACCAGGCGGCAAAACCCCCGCCGCCGAGCAGCACGATGGCGACGACGCCGATGACGATCGGGCGAATGAACCGGCCCAGGCCCTTACCGCCTTCACCTTCTGCCATCTTGCCTCCCTTGCTGAAGTTCACCTCGTTGACTTCAGTCATGGCGCACCCGGGTTCGTATCCTTATCTGCTCACGTCATGCACGCCCGATACCATCAGGCTCGCGAACCAGCCGCCTGAGCCGTGTCGGGTGCATTCGCTGCGACCCAGGTTCCCCGCATCGCTCCCGCACGCCCCGCACTCAGGGTTCCGGGAGCCCCCATCCTGGGAGCGTGGAGGAGGCGATCCTGCTCAGGGTTCACAGTAGAGGATTTCCCTCGTCAACTCAAGCCTCTGGAGGCGCACCGGCCCGGCCCGGAATGAGGGTTCCGGTCTCCCGGCCGGGCGGAGTGGCGGCGAACTTGTCCGAAGGCGGGCGGCACCCCCGCTCTGCCTGCGGTGCGCGCGGAGAAATTGCGACTCTCGCCGGGCCGTTTTCCGTCCGTTCGGCCCCGGACGCGGGTCGCTGCCGGGCCGGGTAGCCGTCGGATTCGTCTGCTGAAACGACCGGCCCGAGGTGGCTTGCACTGCCCCTTTCGTGATACCAGGGACGGAGGGGGGACCGTACCGCCGGTACGGGCAGTTCCAGCGGGAATCGATGGGTCCGTGTATTCGCCCCATCGTTCCAAAGTCTAGGAAAGGGGGAGAGGCATGAACTGGACACGATTCATCCTGGCCGCCATTGGCGGGTACATCGTGCTGGTCGCCGTCGGCGCCCTGTGGCACCTGGTCATTTTTCCCGCCGCCTACGCCGATGTGATGAAGACGATGCAGGCCGCCCTGGTAGGCATCTTCGTCCAGGATGCTCTGCGGGCCTTGGTGCTGGCCTACGTCTATCCCATCGGCTACCACGGCGGAAGCGCGTGGATGGAGGGACTCAAGTTCGGCGTGCTGATGGGCCTGCTGGCCGGATTCACGGCCGGGATCTACCTGGGGATCGTCGGCCAGCCGATGAACATGGTCTGGATCGAGCTGGTCTTCCTGGTCATCCAAGGGGCACTCAACGGCATCGCGGTCGGTTGGATCTACGGCGCGCATGCGGCGCAAGCCAAGTAGCGTTCCGGGCCGCTGCGCCGGACGGCTCCGCGCACCGGATCCGGGCTGACCCGCAGCAGGCGGGCGCCAGGGCGATCGGGTAGAGTCCGGCGGGCGATAAGCCTTCCGGCGGGTGGTGCGCCTTCCGACACGCGGGCAGTCGTCCGCCGCACTTCCGCGGGCCCGCGCGCGGGGCCGGATTTTGCACAGACTGATGTTGCACAGACCGGATTTGCACAGACTGCGTTTGTACAGGCTTGGGCACCGGTTCCGGCGCGCGGCGGCAGGCACTCCGCGTCAGGCTACCTGACCGGGACTCCCCTTTTTCAAGGCCCGCGCCGACATTTGGGACGGTGGAGAGCGACATGTTCGGATCGAAGCCCGAGCCGGAAGTCAGCTACGCGGGCTTGGTCGCGGAGACGGCCGCCGTCAGCGCGCTGGACCGGGAGGCGCACCACTGGCTGGGGCCACACTACCGCTGGTACCACGAGGTGCGCAATGCCAAGCGGGGCGAGTTCCATCTCTTCGGCGGGGAAAATCTCGAGGAACAGCTGCTGGCGACGCGCTCCGCCCTGGGGTCGGTGACCGCCGCCCTGAACGCCGGGCTGGTGACCGCGTTCAACTCGGTCGTGGATACGGCCGCCAAGGCCGAGCACGGCCCCGGCGAATGGCCCACCAAGATCGACATGCCCGACCGCAACGCGCCGCCCGCCACGAGCGCGGCGGAGGACACGCTCGTCGTCGCCTACGCCCCGCTCAAGTTCCTCGGCCTGGCCAAGACCATCCGTGACAAGGGCAAGGGGTTGCCGTTCTACAGCGACGGATTGATTAAGAAGCTGTGGTTCAAGGTGATCGGGTTCTACAGCGATGCGGCGCGCTGGCAGGACGGGCGGCTGGGCCACCTGGTGGCGAGCGTGGCGGCCGACGCGCAGCTCGCGGACGTGCAGTCCCGCCTCGCTCCACTGAAGGCCGATGTGGACCAGCTGCTGAGCACCGTGCAGGTGTTCCGCTTCGGGGGCGCCAGGCTCGGACCGGGCGGAGGGGAGAAGAACACCACCGAGGAGCTGTACAATTTCTCCGACACCGAGCTGGCGACGGAACTGTACCTGCAGAGCCTCGTGCTGCACGGGCTCGAGCAGTTCCTCTTCCGCTACTACGTGACCCTGCTCGGCGCCGCGACCGGGAGCCGGGTGATCCGCCATCTCACGCACATCTTCCTGCCCCTGCAGTCGCGGGTCGAGGAGACGCGCCTGCAGTTTCAGACGTCGTTCGCGACCGAGCGGGACAAGATCCGGCTGCGCGCCGGGTTCCAGGCGTTCTACAAGGAGCAGGAAGCGCGAACGGGCGCGGAAGGCGAGGCGCCCGCCGCCGAAGGGGAGCAATTTCCCCATGCCAGCCATCGCCGGGTGGACCACATCGCCCTGGCCCGCAGCGCCAAGCTGTCCGAGGCGCAGGCGCACGCCTGGGGCGAGGCGCTCAAGACGTATGTCCTCGACCGCGCGGAGGAGGAGCGGGGCTGCGCCTTCCTCGTCGAGGTGCTCAACGCGCTCGTCAACAGCACGCGCCTGGCGGCGGAGGGCCGCGTCAAGGTCGCGAAGCAGCTGCGGGAATTCGCCTTCAACCAGGAGAAGCTGGGACTGGCGCAGATCCGCGCGCGCAAGCGCAAGGTGGACGAGCAGAAGAAGGTCATCCTGCGCCGCGCCTCGCGCTTCAAGGCCGAGAAGCAGCCCGAGGCCGCCGCGGCCTACGAGGCGCAGGCCGCCAAGTTCGAGCAGGAAGCCGCCGTCGTCTTCGCCAACATGCAACAGGCCGTGGACAAGCGCCGCGATGGCCTGCTGGCGCGCGTGCAGCAGATGGAAGTGCAGGCGAAGGAGGAAGGTGAGACCAACACCGGGCGCAGCGCCGCCACACTCTACGAACTGCTCGCGCGCATGGACAGCGAGCACAAGGTGCGCGGCCACCTGCTGCCCTATCTGTCCCAGCTCATCCAGGAGGAGAAGGACGACACCTATCACACCCTCTACCGCTTCCTGTTCGGAGTACTCACCGACTTGACCCCGACCGAGAAGATGACGTTCCGCAAGCTCGTGGCGAGCCGCATGAAGCTCGAGGATCACGAGCTCCACGTCTCCGAAGAGGAGCTGAAGAACTACGAGCAGGTCGTGCTGACCCACAAGACCGAGCTGATGATGGAGACGCCCGGGCTGCTCGACTACAAGCTCGTCCAGGGCACCGTCCAGCTCAAGCTGGAGCAGATGCTCAAGCTGGGGCTGACGGGCCAGAGCCTGCTGCTGCTGCTGCAGCTGCCCATGCATCCGCCCAACAACCCGGCGGCGAAGCTGCCGACGCCCGTGGTGCGCAAGGTGCTGCAGCTCAACCACCTCATGCACCCGCTGCCCGAGCACGACCTGACGCTGCCGAACCTGGAGCCGGACACGCCCCTCGTCAAGCGCATCAACTTCAACCGCCTGGCCAAGCTCGTGGCCTGACGCCCGGCCGCTCCGGCGCGCGGCGGCCCCTGGGGCCCGTCGCGGCGGCGGCGTCCTCCCCGGGAGCACCGGTCGGTGAAGCTCGCTGCGCTCACCTTCACGCCCTACGCCCTGCCGTTTGTCGTGCCGTTCCAGACCGCCCGGGAACGGCTCGCGGTCCGCCATGGCTGGCTGGTGCGCGTGCGGGACGGCGACGGACGGGAAGGCGTGGGCGAGGCCGCTCCGATCGCGGGCTTCGGCATGGAAACCCTCGCCGAGGCGCAGGCGACCCTGGCGCGCTGGGCCGCGCGCCTGCCCGATCCGTTTCCCCCGCTCCCGTCCGGTGCACCCGGCTCGCCGCCCGTTCCGTTCGCTCCTCTGCGCGCGCTCCTCGATCCGCAGGGCCGGATGCCCGCAGCCTGCCACGGTCTGGAGAGCGCGCTGGCGGACCTGGCGGCGCAGCAGGCCGGCCTGCCCCTGCACGCCTGGCTCCTGGCGGCCCTGGGCGTCCCCGAGCGGCAGCCACTGGTGCCGGACACACTTGCGGTCAACGCGACCCTCGGTGCCCTCGCTCCGGAGGAGGCGGCCCGCAGCGCCGCCGCGCTGGCCGCCCAGGGCTTCGGCACGCTCAAGGTCAAGGTCGGCGTGGGGGGCGCGGCGGCGGACGCGGAGCGGGTGCGTGCCGTCCGCCGCGCCGCGCCACAGGTCAACCTCCGCGTGGACGCCAACGGCGCCTGGAGCGAGGCGGAGGCGGCCGACTGGCTGGAGCGGCAGGCCGAGCTGGGGCTGGAATATGCCGAGCAGCCCCTGCCGCGCGACGACCTCGCCGGGATGGCGCGCCTCGCCGCCTCATGCCCGGTGCGCATCGCCGCGGACGAGGCGCTGCTCAGCGCGGAGGACGCCCGGCGCGTCCTGGCCGCGCACGCCGCCCAGGTGCTGGTGCTTAAGCCGATGGCGCTGGGCGGACCGCTCGCCGCCCTGCATGTGGCGCGCATGGCCCTCGCCGCCGGCGCCACGGTCGTGCTGACCTCGTGCCTCGAGGGCGTCTTCGGGCGCACGGCGGCGCTGCACGTGGCCGCGGCTGCGCAGGCGCTCGCCGGAGCGCAAGCCCTTCCCGCCGCGGGCTTGGCGACCGGCACCCTGCTCCGGGAAGACCTCCTGCCCAGCCCGCCGCTCGCTGTAGGCGGCCGACTGCACGTGCCGCGGGAGCCCGGCCTTGGACTGGGGCACTAGGGGCGACACCCGGCCGGCGCCGCGCGGATCTTGCCGCAGGGGATAACGGCCCGCCGCGCCCCGGTCGGCATTCGCAAAGTCCAGCATCAGCCGTGGTGGCCCAAGCGTCGCCCAATCGTCCGCTCAGCACGCTCGCTTCTCTGGCGCCTCATCCGGCCCGCGCAGGCCCCGGTGGCGAAGCGCGCCACCTTCTCCAAACCCGCGTACCGCGCGGGTTTGAGAAGGAAATGGGCTCCGGGCGGGGAGTCCTTCACCACGCCGGCAATTCGGCGTTGGAGAAGATGCCCGAAGGGCGGATGAGGCCCGCCGCAGGCGGGAGCGCACGGCCGAATCGATACGACAGAGGATATTGCGTTTCCCCGTGGCGTCACCGTGCCCGCCGGTAACAATTTGTTTTTTCGGATAGATTGCCTTACCCATTAGGATAAGGGGGGAGCGGGTGTGGCGTGGGGTGTCCCATCGGGTTGCGCCAGCGGAATCCGCTCGTGAGGAAGTGCCGACCGCGAGACGCCCGGCAGGCCAAGGGGCTTCCCCAAGCGCGACGATTTGGGGGCATGTCGGGGTATGCTGCCCCGTTGGCCTCTCTGCCGCGATATGACGGCAGGTCCGGCAGGCTGCGACCCGATCCGCAGCGGCCCGGATGGCCCTGCGGCGCCGGGGAACCGGCACCCGATCGGACTTGAGCTGGCCGGTCCGTAGCGCTTCCTGGACGATGCGCGCACTGCGCGATCCGATCATGGCGACGCCGAAACCCTCCCAGTCCACGTTCTTCAAGAGCGTCCATCAGGGCGAGGCCGAATTCGAGGCGTCGCGCTTCCTGGTCGAGGTGGAGGCGCAGTTTCCATCCGAGGACGTGCGCGAGGAGGTGCACTGGCGCCTCGACGTGCTGAAGGAGCTGGCCGGGCAGCCTGACCTGGCCGAGGCGACCGAGGGCCTGAAGAAGAAGCTCAGCCAGATCTTCAGCGTCGGCGGGGACGAGAAGGCCATTCTAGAGCAGCTCAAGGCCCTCACGGAAATCCAGGGCAAGAACGGCGAGAAGCTGGACCTGCGGCGCTTCCTGAAGCGCGGACGGCGCAGCTACACCGAGGACGAATACCGCGTCATCCTCGGCAAGAAGCTGGACAACACGGGCAGCCACGTCGCCAACCTCACGGCCTTCTACCCCGAAGCCGAGGGCGAGCTGAACAAGCTGGTCAAGGCGCTGGGCGTGCTCCGCGAGCGGCTCGACAACCCCGCCGCCAAGGTGGCGGACATCAAGGCGCAGGAAGACAAGCTTCGCGAGACCCCTACCTTCCACACCTACGAGGAGCTCAAGACCCGCTTCCTGCACAACTGGCTGGCGCGCTTCGCCTCGCTCTCGGCCGAGCAGGTCAAGGGCATGCCGCCCGAGGAGGTGCAGCGCCTCATCCAGGAGCATCAGCGCCACCAGCTCAGCCAGCTCGTCAAGCAGAAGATCGCGCTCAGCGAGATGGACATGACCGAGCAGCTTGGCGTGCACGACACGCTGGAGTGCGAGTTCCGCGACACCGCTTTCTGGCAGCCCGCCTCGCAAGCGGTGCGCGACGCGTTCAAGCAGTGGATCCTGGAGACCGTGCAGGCGTTCGGGATGCTCAAGGGCCACCGCTACGCCTGCTTCCAGTCCCAGACCGACAAGGACCAGTTCCTCCTGTTCGGGCTGGGCGTCTCCGGGTTGCCCACGGGAGTCGGCCAGGCCATGGTGATGGTGCCCTACCTCAAGCCGTTCACGCGCAAGGCCGCCTACCTGCTGGAAATCCGCAAGCGCGACATCGGCAATGCCGAGGCCTACTACCACGAGCTGGTGCACTACGTGATCCCGTTCCTCTACGCCTTCGACCAGATGAAGGAATTCAAGGTGGGCAAGGAGCTGCTCACGTTCTTCAACAACCGCTACGCCCAGTAGGCGGGCGCTTCTGCGTCGGAAATCTCCGCCCGGGAAGTCGTCGCGCGGTTCCGCATCCTCATGAGCCCCGCCCCGCCGACCGACCGCACTGGCCGTCCCGCCCGCTACGCGGCTGACTTGGCCCCGCCGGCGGCGCCGTTCCTGCCAGGGGGCGGCAGGCCGCGGCCCGCGCCTTTCGTTCCCCCGCCGGGCGTACCCGGCTGGCCCGTCGTCCCGCTGCATCGCGATCCCGCCTTCCGCGAAGGCGTGGATCTGTACCACCTGGGCTATTGGTGGGAGGCTCATGAGCGCTGGGAAGCCACCTGGCGCCGCGCTCCCCGTCCCGATCCGGTGCATGCCCTGCTGCGCGGCGCGATCCTGCTCGCCGCCAGCCATCTCAAGCGCGTGCAGGGCCGGCCGGACGGGGCGGCCCGCCTGCTGGAGCGCAGCCTGACGCACCTGGAGCGCGCGGCCCGCGCCGAGCTGGTCGAAAAGCAGCCCCCGGCGGACGGAGCGGCCCTTAGCGGGACGGGGCTCGACGTGGCGGGTCTGCTGGCCGCCGTGCGCGCCTGGTCGGCCCGCCAGCCCGCGCTGGCCTGGCCCGCCGACCCGGCGGGGCGGCGCGCGGCGCTGCTGGAAGGGATGCCGCGCCTCTGGCTGCCGGAGTAGCGCAAGGCACGCGGGGTGGGGTGGCGCGCAGCGCAAGCGACGGGCGTGGAGATGCGGGGTGTATCGAATCCATGCGGGAAACGGTCGGCCACAGGTTCAGACGAACTGCGTGGCACCAGGCGGCCTTCCGGTCAGGTTCAGACGCACCGACCCGCAGGGCCGGGGGCATGGCCCGGCAGGCTCAATTCCCCTGACAGTGCCCGGCGCCAACGACCCTGTGGCGCTACACGCAGCAGCTTGGCTCCGGCGCTTCCGCGACTTGTCCTCCCGCGTACTCCTTGTACGCCTTGAACGCCTTGAGCGCCCACATCTCGCCCACGCAGCCGCCCATGGTCGAGGCGACCGCCAGCACTTCGCCCAGTTCTTCCTGGGTTGCGCCGAGCGCTGCCGCCTTCTGCACGTAGAACTTGATGCACGGCTCGCAGCGTGAAGCGATGGACCACAGCATCGCGGACAGGGTTTTCATCCGCGCCGGAACCGTCCCCTCCGCGAAGATCGCGTCTTGCCGCATCTGATGGATGTGCCGGGTGGTGCCGTGAGTGAGCTTGCCGAACTCGGCCATCAGGCCAAGTGCCGGGTCGATGTCGGCCAATTGCATGACTGCACCTCGGTTAGCGTCGGACGGTGGACGGATAGCCCGCGTCGGTGGTGGCTTGGACGAGCGCTTCCGGTCCGGTTTGGTCCGGGTCGAAGGTGACGAGGGCCGAATGCTTCTCGAAGCTGACCTTGACGGCGCTGACCCCCGGCACCTTCTCCAAGGCCTTCTTCACGGTGATCGGGCACACCGCGCAGGTCATGTTCTGCACATCCAGCGTAACGATGCCCGGCGCGGCGGCCAGCGTCGTAAACGCGAGCATTGTGAAAAGGGCAATCAACAGGGCGCGCATGGAAACGTCCTTTCAATAGAACAGGGGTGCGACCCACGGCACGGCCAGCAGGCCGATCAGCAGCACCGCCACCGTCCAGAAGGTCACCCAGTGGCGCTTGAGCAGGCGCGAATCGGCGCAAGGCGTGCCGGGCGCGCAGACTTGGCGCGACCGATACAGCCTGCGGAAGGCAAGGCCGAGGAACAACAACGTGAGCCCGATGAAGATCGGGCTATACGGTTCCAGGGCCGTGAGATGACTGACCCAGGCACCGCCGATGCCGAGCGAGAGGAAGACGAGTGGGCCGGTGCAGCAGAGCGAGGCCCCCACGCCCGCCAGCACACTCGCCATCAGCGAGCCCCTGCCACCCATTGAAACCATGTCCATGCCTCCGGCCAAGTCGCTGCTTCGAACTCGACGCTTCGTGCTATACGACCAGGATACACTCTGTACCATGGTACGGAATCAAGGGGTTTCTGAATGGCCAAGCCATTGACGATTGGACGGGTGGCGAAGCTTGCGGAGGTCAATGTCGAATCCGTCCGCTACTACCAGCGGCGCGGCCTGCTGGCCGAGCCGGACAAGCCGCTGGGCGGGTATCGGCGCTATCCGACGGAGATGGTGAAGCGGATCCGCTTCATCAAGCGGGCGCAAGTGCTCGGATTCACGCTCGATGAAATCGGCGGCCTGCTGCGGCTGGCCGAGGCGTCCGCCTGCGCGGAGACGCGTGCGGTGGCCGAGCGCAAACTGGCGTTGGTCGAACGGAAGCTGGCCGACCTGTCGCACATGCGCGCAGCGCTGTCCGACCTGGTTCAGCAGTGCGAGCGAGGGGCGTCCAGCGGATGTCCGATCATCCAGGCATTGTCTCAGAATTGACCGAACGATACTTGCGGCCTGTGGTGCTGCAAGCGTGATGCACCGCCGCCTGCATCAGCTGATCATCCCCGCTTCCCCGGACAGTGCCCGGCGGCGGCGCCCCTCGCTCGGCTGCCGTCAAGGAGTGGGGATCAGGGCGTTGCGGGTTCTGGCGAGCCGGAGTGCAGCGCGGTGACGGCGGGCAGGGAGCCGGTGTCGAGGGCGGACGCCTCGTCGTACGCCGCGCGGTTGGTGCGGAAGCGCTTGATGTAGCCGTAGGCGTAGTCGGCGGGCGTGAGGGACTTGTCCCACTTGTCCTCCGCCGTCGGATTGGCCGCGCCGACCGGCAGGCGGGCGGCCACGCAGGCCGTGTGCCGGCGCGCCTGGAATCTGGCGCAGATGGCATTCGCGGTGGCGGTCTCGGAAAAGCCCGGCTCCTTCTCCAGCAGCAGGTCCCGCCGCACCGCGTCCGGCGTGAACTGGGCGCCCAGCAGCTCAAGCACCGCGCTTTCCGTCTTCGAGTGCACCGCATCGGCCACGCCGTCGCTGTACAGGAGCAGGTCGCCGTCCAACGCGAGCTTGCGTCCGGTCAGGATCGAGAGGCGCTCCTGGAAGGCGGCGTTGCGGGAGGAAAACTCCCCCGCGTTGTAGTCGGCGCCGGAGAACAGCACCGCCTGTTCCGCAGTCAGCTCGGACACGTATTGGCGGTAGCTGAGCTGGAGCAAGTACACGCCTTCCTTCAGCCCCCGCTTGAGCGCGGTCTGCGGATCGAGCAGCCACGCTTTCATCGCCGCCTGGGAAGGCACCTTCTCGCCGCGCTTGAGTGCGTTGCGGTAGGCCTTGGCCACGTCCACCTGCATCGGGCCGATGGTATGCACGGGATCGGGCACCGCCCGCGCGACGACGAGTTCCGCGAGGCTTTGGGGGAAGTGGTAGTCGGACTGCAGGGTCTTGAGCAGCCACGGGCGCAGGTCGAACAGCACGTAGCGGTCCAGGTCCGCCTCGGTGCGCACTTTGCCCTTGCGGGTGTCCCGGCGCAGCTTGACGCGAAGCTGTTCGTCGAGCCCGGACACGTTCAGGGCCGCGGCCTCCAGGATGTGCTCGCGGCGGAACTGCTTCAGCCGGTTCGCGTAGAGCGTCTCGAGGTTCGCGTTGGCCACGGGCGGATCCACGCGGACGTTGGACTCCATCTGGATCGTCGTCACGGCCAGCAGCAGGAAGTCGTCGCTGGCGCAGTCCGCCTTCAGGTCGTAGAGCACCTCGTTCAGCGCGCCGATCCACTCCTCGGGATTTTCCCGCACGCGGTTGCGGAACAGCACGGCCTGGGCGCGGCGCGCCTGGCCGCGGGTGAGGCAGGGTCGGTCGGGATCGTAGATCTGGCGCGAATCGTCCTTGAGCGAAGGCGCGGGCGGCGCCAGGGCTTGCGGCGGGGTGCCCTCCTCGGCGGGCGGGGCCGGGCCCCTGCGTCCGGTGTGGGCGGGCCGGTGGGGGGACTGGCACGAGACGAGGCTGAGCGTCACCCCGACGCCGAGCGCCACGAGGGCAAGACCCAGCCACAGCCGCCATCGGCCCAGCAGCCGCGCCCGCAGCGACCCCGGGCGCGGCAGATTCCAACGCAATGTGTTGCGCCTTCGCACGTCCACGCTCCAGCTAGGACCGGCCCGATGCCCTGATTGCTCCGGCACCGGCGCCGCGGAACTGCCGGCCGGTCACCGAGGAACCCGCGACCGGATTCCGCGTTTCATCTTTAGCGCCTCTCGGGTTCCGGTCCCCGGGCGCACAGAAGCCGCCGCGGCCGGCTCTGACAATGATTCGCCCAAAGAAACGGTGCGGCACTGGGCTGGCCGGGAACCCGTGCGGGCCGGGCCGATCCAGGATAGGGTGGCCCCATACCCTCCGGTGAGCCCCGCGAGAGGACCATCCGCATGGGACCACAATTCGCGGCCGATGGCCACCGGTCACGTGCGTGGGCCGACGCACCGGGTCAATAGATCGCAGGGGAGTCCGGATGGGAACCGAGGACACGCACAACCTGGAATGGCTGGAAGAATACAGTATCGGCTACGAGCGCTTTGACTCGGAACACCGTGAGATTCTCAAGTTTGCGAATCGCGTCGTTGTCGCCATTCACGGTAAACAGTCGCAGGACATCGTGGCACGTGCGTTTCTCGATCTTCAAGACCAGTTGGAACAGCATTTCCTCAGCGAAGAAGCCAGATTGGCAGAAGCCGGCTATGGCTACTTTATCGAGCATCGTGCCGCGCACAAAGCGGAGCTGGAAAAATTACGGACATTTATCGCCGATTCCAAGAACAAATCCCTTGAGGCGGCGCAAGTAAGCGCAATTCTGAAAGATCTCTTGCTGAAGCACATCCAGCACGATGACTCTCGCTATGTGTCCACTCTCAAAGCCCGCAGCGGAACGCTGACCGACAATTGAAATTCAAGCTGGGCCATGACCGGCCGGTGCGCCAGGCCGCGGACGGACCCGCTGCGCGCCCCGCGGCACAGCGCTAGCCTCTGCGTGCGTCCCCTCTGGCGTCCGTCCGCCAAATCGCGCACCATCCGGGAGCATCGTCTCCGCCGGCGCTGAGCGCGGAGCCGTTCCTTGCGGTGCATTGCGGTGTCTCGCGGAGCCGCCGGGCCCGCTTGGCGGTGCGCCTGCACGGTAGGTGCGCCCACACAGCGGGTGCGCTCGCACAGCGGGTGCGTCAGCACAGGGGGTGCGCCTGCACGGTAGGTGCGCCCACACAGTGGGGGCGCCGGCAGCGGGCCGCGGCCGTTGCGTCGGCGGACGCCCCTTCCATCCCGGAGCAACTTCGGACATGGCCAAGCCCGCGCCGGATTCGAGCTGGTACAGCGCTGCCGAGCTGAAGCGGCTGGCGGAGCGGGGCGTGCACCTGCCGCGCCCGGACCAGGTCGCCATCCGCCGCGATGTGCCGCTGGAGCGGCTTGCGCCGGGTGCGCGGCTGCTGCCGTTCTGCCGCCTGAGCGGGGCGGCCACCCGCGTGGACGCGGGCGCGGAACTGGGCGCGGGCGGGGCGGTGACGCTGGACAACGCCTGGGTGGGCGTCGGCGCGGCCATCGGCACGCTCGGCCCGGTGACGCTGCGCGACGCGGCCTGCGGGCCGGGCACCGTGCTCGGCTGCGGCGTCGCAGAGGACGCGGTGTTCCTGGGCAAGGAGTCCCAGGCCACTCCCTTCACCGCCGGCTACGGGTTCCGCGTCCGCAAGGGCACGCTGTACGAGGAGGACGCCAGCTCCGCCCAGCACACCGACACCAAGATGACGGTGCTGTTTCCCTGGGTGACGCTCGGCAGCAGCCTGAACTGGTGCGACGTGCTTGTGGCAGGGGGCGTCGGCGGCGGGCCGGGGGAATTCAGCGAGATCGGCAGCGGCGCGATCCACTTCAACTTCACCCCGCGCGGCGACAAGGCCACCGCCTCGCAGCTGGGCAACGCCGTGGACGGCGTGTTCCTGGACCAGCCGCGCCTGTTCATCGGCGGCAACACCAGCCTGATCGGCCCCCTGCGCGCCGACTTCGGCGCCGTCACGCTCGCGGGGGGACGGTTTGCGCGGCGCCTGCACGCGGGGCTGAACCTGCCGCACGGGCCGGACGGCGCGGCGGCGCTGGCGGCGGGATTGTACGACCTGGAGACCTACGGCTCGATCAAGCGCGTCTTCGACGCGCAGGTGACGTTCGTGGGCGAGCTGGCGGCGCTGGACGCGTGGTACGCCCACGTGCGGGCGCGCTTGGCGCGGGGTCATGCGGACCGCGCGGCGCTGTACGAGCGGGCGCGGGGGCTGGTACGCCTCAACCTCGACGAGCGCATCGCGCAGCTCGCCGAATTCGCGGGGCGCATGGAAGCCTCCGCGCGCATGCTCGCGGAGCGCCGGCCCGGCGATGCGCGCGTGGCCCAGCACGAGGCCCTGCTGCGCGGCTGGCCGGAGATCGAGCGGCACCTGCGCCGCAGCAGCGCGTTGGAGGAGGAGCCGCCGGGCGCGTTCCTGCGCGCGCTCGAGGCCAGCCTGGACGAGGGGGCGGAGCGCTACACGGCGATCGTGCGCCGCATCGCGCCGGAGGGCCGGGCGGCCGGGCGCGCCTGGCTGGCGGCCGTCCGGGCGCGGGTCGCCGCTCCGGAGGTGCTGGCCCTGGTGCCGGCCGTGCGGGCGTGACGCCTCAGGCGCGCGCGGAGCCGGCGTCCGGCGCCTGGTGCATGCGCCAGAGGACGAACCACGCCACCACGCCCGCCATCAGCGCGAAGAAGCCCAGCAGGGGAATGAGGAACAGCTCCTGGCGCAGCGGAATGCCCCGGGCGCGCAGGACCACGGGGTGCTCGGCCTGCACCTTCTGGCCGCTCCAGCTGTCGTAGCGGGTGCCTTCGAGCTGGCGCGGCTGGTCCGGGCTGAGCTGCTCGGAGGCGAGCTTGAGGCTGCCCTGCGGAGCCAGCACGAGCAGCTCGTCCACCGGATACGGATAGCGCATGTCTGCCTGCACGGTGCCCAGGGCTGCGCCGAGCCGGTAGCGGAACACGATCGTCGTCGCGCCGGGATGGATGCGGCCGTAGATGAGCAGCTTCGGCCCGAGCAGCGTGTGCTGCGCGCCTTCCTGGTCCTCGCGCACCATCTGCAGGTCGCTGGCCCCCGCCGGCAGGATCAGCTCCAGGGGCGCGTTCGCCACGTCAATGACGTTGGCCGTCGGATTGCCCACGTGCAGCACCTGCGTCACCCACACCGCGCCCACCGCCGGCTCGAGTGCGACCAGCGCCTGCGTGAAGTGCAGACCCGCGGGATCGCTGACCAGCCCGGGCACGCGCAGGTCGAGCTGCACGAGCCGCTTGCCCTCGGGGAAGGTGAACGGATCGGAGGAGACGACCTGGCCGGAGATGGCGGCGCCGAGCTTGTACACCGCCTGCGGGTCAACGGGCACTTGCTTGAATTCGTAGTGTCCCTGGGCGTCGGCTGCCTGGGTCTGGACGGGGACGCCCTGGGGCACGCCCTGCGGGTCGAGCTTGAAGCGGACGAGCACCACCTTCGCCCCCGCGGCATCTTTGGGCGCAGCGCCGATGATCCGCCCCACGACCCGAGCGGTGCTCTCGGCCCGCGCGGGCGAGGTCGCCCAGACGAGCATTCCCGCCGCCGCAAGCAGCAGCGGCAGGCCGCCCACGCAGCGGGCCAGCCGGAACGGGAGGACAGCGTGCGCCGGGCGAGCCGTGCGGATGCCGGGCGAAGACGGGATGCTGCGGGAAGACCGCGAAAAACGAGACCATGGAAAACGAGTCGTCGTCACGTAAGCCCTTGACGGAAAATCCCGCAGGATTGGCTGCCGGCGCCGGCCGGGGGAAAGATCGCGCACGCTGAATCCCGTGACCGGGCAGGCCGCAGGCACCGCCCGTGCCGCCGGCCGGAAACTACTCCAGCTCGCCCGGCAGCAACTTGCGCTTGTAGGTGGGCACGACGATCATCTCCGCCACGCAAGTCCGGGCGGGCATGAGCGCCAGCATGCGCATGATGTGGGCCACGTCTTCCGGCTGGATCATGCGCGGCCGCTCCTCGTCGGGCACCGGCACCGGACGCTTCGCAAGGATCTCGGTGTTCACCTCCGCCGGGCAGAAGGCCGTGGCGCGGATGTTGTGCGGCCATTCCTCCAGGTTGATCGAGTGGCTCAAGGCCACCATCCCGTGCTTGGTCGCATTGTACACGGTCCCTGAGAGGGGGCTGGGGAATTTTCCGGCGAAGGAGGAAACGTTGATGAGCAGGCCGTCCTTTTGCGCGCGCATGGCGGGCAGCACCGCCTGCACCATGTTGAACGCGCCGGTCAAGTTGACCTGCACGACGAAGTCCCAGTCCGGGCCGCTGAGCGCGACCAGGCGCCGCTTCGGCACGTTGACTCCGGCGTTGTTGACGAGGATGTCCACGCGCTTCCACTCGGCGAGCAGGGCGCGGGCCACCTGCTGCACCTGCTCGCGGTTGGCCACGTCGAGCGCGACGGCCTTGGCCTCGCCCCCCGCGGCGCGGATCGCCTGCGCGGCCTTGTCGAGCGGCTCCACGCGCCGACCCAGCAGGGCCACGCGCGCGCCTTCCGCGCCGAACATCTGCCCGACGGCCCGCCCGATGCCCGTGCCGCCGCCGGTGATCCACACCACCTTGTCCTTCAGTGCGCCGTCCTTCAGGGCTCCGTCCTTGAGTGCTCCCGCCATGTCTCTCCGTGGGCGAACGGTGGGCGATCTGTGGGCGAACGTTGGCTGAACCGCCGCCGAATGGTCGTCGAACGGCGCGCCCTGTTGCCGCGCGGTCGCACGAGCGGGCGTCGTGCCGCGCACCGCTGGGCCCGCCGCGGTGCTGCTGGGTCGGCGCTTAAGCTCGCCTCCGCGCTGCTGGGTCGGCTCGCAAGCTCGCCTCCTCCGTCGCGGTCACCCTTAGCGGAATCGCGGCCCGATGGAAAGGGCGGCCCCCGATTATCCCCCGGTCCTCATCCCCCAACCCCTTCTCCCGCAAGGTGTTCAGACCGGAGACATGGGTGACGGGTGTGCGGAGGGAGCCGGAGGGTGAGGACTGCGTGCCCAACCGCACCACGACGATGACACGGGCGAGACTCGCAGTGAGCCCGTCCGTCCCTCCCTCTCCACAGCGCGGAGAGGGAGCCGGAGGGTGAGGACTGCGGAGGGTGAGGCCGCCCTAGGAGGCGCGGTGCTGCTGCCGCAGCACCTTCTTGTCGAACTTGCCCACGCTGGTGCGGGGGATCTGCTCGATGAAGCGGATGTCCTCCTCGGTGGGCAATTGCCATTTCGCGAACTTCGCCGTCAGGTGCCGCACGATGTCCGCGGGCGTTGGCGCGGTGGCGCCCGGCTTGCGCACCACGTAGGCCACGGGCCGCTCGTCCCACTTCGGGTCGGGCCGCGCCACGACGGCCGACTCCACTACGCCGGGGCAGCCCATGATCGCGTTCTCCATCTCCACGCTGGAGATCCATTCCCCGCCGCTCTTGATCAGGTCCTTGGTGCGGTCGGCGATGTGGAGGTAGGCGTCCGGATCCATGAGCGCCACGTCGCCGGTGCGGAACCACCCGTCGCGCGTGAACTGGTCCTTCGCCTCGTCGTTGCGGAAGTAGGCGCGCGCGATGGCGGGGCCGCGCACGAGCAGCTCTCCGGCGGACTTGCCGTCCCAGGGCAGCTCCTTGCCCAGCGGGTCCACCACCTTCATCTCGACGCCCACGCAGGGGATGCCGGCGTTGGCCAGCACGTCGATCTGGCGCGGCTCCGGCCAGTCCTCCATCTTGCGCATCAGGCGGCCGGTGCTGCCGAGCGGCGACATCTCCGTCATGCCCCAGCCCTGGATGATGAGGATGCCGAACTCCTTCTTGAAGGCCTCGATCATGGCGCGCGGCACGGCGGAGCCGCCCACCACCATGTGCTTGAGCTCGCCCAGGTCCGTCTTGTGCTCGCGCAGGTACTGCAGGAGCCCGTTCCAGATCGTCGGAACGCCCAGCGCGTAGGTGACGTGTTCGGAGACGATCAGCTTGACGAGCGCCTCGGGCGTGACGTTCGAGCCGGCGAAGACGATCTTGGCGCCGATGTTGGGCAGTAGGTACGGCTGGCCCCAGGCGTTGGCGTGGAACATCGGCACGACGGGCATCACGACGTCGCGCTCGCTCAGGCCCAGCACGTCGGTCTGGCCGGCGAGCAGCGTGTGCAGATAAGTGGAGCGGTGGCTGTACAGCACGCCCTTCGGATGGCCCGTCGTGCCGGAGGTGTAGCACAGGCCCGCGGCGTCGTTCTCCCCGATCGCGGGAAAGTCCTCCGTATCGTGCGCCCGCTGCATCAGCGCCTCGTATTCCGAGACCGGGGCGAGCGTGGTCTGCGGGAGCTTGCCGTCCTCGGTCATCACGACCCAGTGCTTCACGGTCTTGAACTTGGGCGCGAGCGGCTCGATCGCCTTGACGAGGGAGGCGTCCACGAACACGATCGCGTCCTCGGCGTGGTTGACGACGAATTCGAGCTGCTGGGGAAACAGCCGGATGTTGAGCGTGTGCAGGACGTAGCCCGACATCGGCGCGGCGTAGTAGAGCTCCAGATGCCGGAAGTGGTTCCACGCGAAGGTGGCGATGCGGTCGCCGGGCTTCGCGCCCAGCTCTTTCAGCACGTGGCTCAGCTTGACGACGCGCCCATACAGGTCCTTGTACGAGTAGCGGTGCTTCGCCCCCGACGGCAGGACGCTCACGACTTCCTTGTCCGGAAACACCTGCCTGGCGCGGCTCAGGATCGCGTTGATGGTGAGCGGATACTCCATCATCAGGCCGTCCATGCAGGACCTCCTCGGAAAGCGGCGGGAAGATTCGGATTCGCCCTGCGGATGCGCGGGGCCGCGGGTCCGGAATCGGACGTCTCTCGCGCCCCAAGTAAAGACGCACCGTGCGCGTTCCGTCAAGCGCGCCGGCCCGCGTGGCACGTTGGCGCGGCGCGCCGAATGGGCGGATGGGCGGGACGCTGGAAGCGGGTGCGGAAGCGAGGCTGTGGAAAACGAAGGACGGAAGCGCTGGGGCGGCAGCCGCGGCACGGAAGCGGTGGCAGAGGGCTCAGCCCTCGCCGAGCTTGGCGAGCTGCTGCCGCACCAGGGAGCGCCGCAGCTTGCCTTCGTACTTGCGCATGCGGCTCTCTTCGGCCAATTGCAGGCTGAGCGCCTTGGTCAGCTCGCCGCGGGCGCGCTGCTCGGCGTTGAGCGCGCGGGCGAGGTTCACGTCGGTCGCCGTCTCGGCCATCTCCGCCAGCACGATCACCTGGCCGGCGTGGACTTGCGCGTAGCCGTAGTGCACCGCGACTCCCGCGGTGCCGGCGCCCGCGCCGTATTTCAGGATCCCGCTGCCGAGCGTGGTGACGAGATCGATGTGCTGCGGCAGGATGCCCAGCTCGCCCTCGCTGCCCGGCAGGACGACCCAGGGCGTGTCCGTCTGCAATACTTCCCGCTGCGGCGTGATGATCTGAAGTCGAAGCTGTTCGGCCATGGAGGATCTTAGGGGTGCTGAGTGCGCTTGCGGAGGGTTCGTCGGGGCGGGGCCGCCGCTTCGAAGCGATCGGCACCCGTCGGCCCGCTCGCGGGCAGGCTAGCCCATTTTTTTGACATGTTCGCATGCGAAGCGCAATCCTTCTCTCGCCGCGCGCGTTGTCATTTCCGGTATGCATCCGCAATGGCGGATGTTATAGTCTGCTAGCTGGGAATCGTGCACGCCCAGCGGGGAGTTGTCTTCAATCCAAGGAGGGACTCTATGGCCGCAAAGAAGAAGGCGAAGGCGAAAAAGGCCGTCAAGCGAACCAAAGCGAAAGCGAAAAAGCGCAAGTAGCCCGTCGGTTCCGCGAGGCGCGTCGGCGCGGGTCCGCCCGCGCTTCGCCCTCTCAACGCCAGTCGTGGCCGTCTCCAACGGCAGTCGCGACTGGCGAAACTGTTAGTCCCCCCGCTCGTTCGCGCACGGCTTTCTCGCACCGCTCGTTCGCGCACCGCACTTCGGCACAACGCGCTTTCGCGGACCGTACGTCCATAGATGGCACGGCCGGATTCGGTCCTGCGCCATTCATTTCTCGCTCCGATGTTTTCCGGGCACAGTCAGTGCCGCTTGCGGCGCTGCAGGCGCGGCGCGTGCGCGCAAGGCGGACAGGAGGCGCTCGTGCAGATCGTCGAAGCCGCCGTTCGACATCATCAGCACCACGTCGCCGGCACGGACCTGGGCGGCGAGGCGCGCCAGGACGTCGTCATTCGTGGCCGCGCTCTCCGCAGGCGTGCCGAGCTTTCCGATCGCGGTCGCCAGCGCGGTGGTGTCGAGGAGAGCGCCGCCGCCGCTGCCGAGAAATGCGGGGGCGATCAGCACGCGATCGGCGCCCAGGAATGCGCCGGGCCAGTCGGCCTGGAAGCGCGGGCTGCGCGCGGTGAAGCTGCGCGGCTCGAACACCGCCCACAGCCGCCGCCCCGGATAGCGGGCGCGCATGGCCGCGAGCGTCTCCCGCACCGCCGTCGGATGATGGGCGAAGTCGTCCAGCACCGTGACCCCGTCCGCTTCGCCGCGCACCTCCTGCCGCCGCTTGACGCCGCGGAAGCTGCCGAGCGCCGCCTGGAGCCGCTCCGGTGCGTATCCCAGCCATTGCGCCATGAGCAGGGCGGCGGCGGTATTCAACGCGTTGTGCCGGCCCGGCAGCGGCACGCTCCACGCGCGGCGCGTCCCGCGCCAGGCTGCCGTGAAGCGCGCGCCTTCGCCCTCCGGCTGCCAGTCTGAAAGCACGCAGTCCGCGCCGGCGGAGAACCCGTACGTGACGGCGGGGCAGGCGGCCTGCGGCAGCAGCGCCGCGACGTTCGCATCGTCCGCACAGGCGACCAGGACGCCGGCTGCGGGCAGCCCGGCCAGCAGCCTGCCGAACTGCACGCGGATCGCGTCCAGGTCCGGGTAGATGTCCGCGTGGTCGTACTCCAGGCTCGTGAAGATCACGCCCGTGGGCCGGTACTTGAAGAACTTCGGCGTCTTGTCGAAGTAGGCCGTGTCGTACTCGTCGCCCTCGATGACGAAGCGGCTGCCGGAGCCGACGCGGAAGTTGCTGTCGAAGTTGCGTGCGATGCCGCCGATGAGGAAGCCCGGATCGGCGCCCAGTTCCACGAGCAGGTGCGCCAGCAGCGCGGTCGTCGTCGTCTTGCCGTGCGTGCCGACGACGGCGATGGTGGAGCGCGCGCGGATGATGAAGCGCTGCACGGCCTCGGCCATCGAGACGTAGGGCAGGCCGCGCCGGCGCATCTCCGCAGCTTCCGGGTTGCTCTCGCGGATGACGTTGCCGACGATCACGAGCTTCGCGTCCGGGGGAATGTTCCCGGGCCGGTAGCCCTCGCTGAAGGCAATGCCGAGCCGGCGCAGATGATCGCTCATCGGCGGATAGACGTGCTCGTCCGTGCCCGTCACACGATAGCCCAGCGCGTGCAGGCTCCCGGCGAGCGCGGCCATGGCCGTGCCGCAGATGCCGAGCAGGTGGATGTTCCGCGGAGTGTCCGGCACGGGAAGGGAGGATAGAGTGCGGGAAAGCCGCGGGCGCGGTGCAGTCAGCCGCTTGCGCGGTGTGGCCGGCCGCTTGCGCGGTGCAGCATGCCGGCCCGCGCCGCGCGGAGTCGGTTCAGATCCGTTCGATGATGGTGGCGATGCCCATGCCGCCGCCGATGCACAGCGTCACCAGCGCCGTGGCCAGCTTGCGCCGCTCCAGCTCGTCGAGCGCCGTGTTGAGCAGCATGGCGCCGGTCGCCCCCAGCGGATGGCCCAGCGCGATGGCGCCGCCGTTGACGTTGATCTTCTCCGGGTCGATCTCCAGGTCCCGCATCGTCTTCATCGGGACGCAGGCGAACGCCTCGTTGATCTCCCACAGGTCGATGTCCCCGACCTCCATGCCGGCCTTCGCCAGGGCGCGGCGGCTCGCCGGGCCGGGCGCGGTGAGCATGATCACCGGCTCCGCGCCAACGCTGGCCATGGCGCGCACCCGCGCGCGGGGCTTGAGTCCGTGCGCCTGCGCATAGTCGTTCGAGGCGATCAGGACGGCCGCGGCGCCGTCCACGATGCCGCTCGAATTGCCCGCCGTGTGGCGGTGCTCGATGCGCTTCGCGTGCGGATAGACGCGCAGGGCCATCTGGTCGAAGGTCTCCTTCTGCGTGGGCGCGTAGGCGCCGAGCTTCACGAATGCCGGCTCGAGCTGGCCCAGGGCCTCGCTGGTGGTGCCCGGGCGCGGGTACTCGTCACGCTCCAGCACGGCCTTGCCTTGCTTGTCCCGGACAGGGACGACGCTGCGCTTGAAGCGGTTGTCGTCCAGCGCAGCCTTCGCCTTGCGCTGGCTGGCGAGCGCGAACGCGTCCAGCTCCTGGCGGGAGAAGCCTTCGAGCGTGGCGATCAGGTCCGCCGAGATGCCCTGCGGCACGATCGGATACATGGCAGTCAGGTCCGGGTTGAGGCCGTCCAGCCCGCCGCCGTCGGAGCCCATCGGGACGCGGGACATGGATTCCACGCCGCCGCCCACCGCCAGCTCCTGCGCGCCCGCCAGCACGCCCATGAAGGCGAAGTTCACGCCCTGCAGGCCCGAGCCGCAGAAGCGGTTGAGCGTGACGCCCGTGACTTCCTGGGGCCAGCCGGCGAGCAGCACCGCGTTGCGCGCGATGCCGGCGCCCTGTTCCTTCGCCTGGCTGACGCAACCGACCACCACGTCTTCCACGTCCTTGACCGGAATGCCCTGGTTGCGCTGCGCGAGCGCGCGCAGGGTCGTGGCCATCAGCTCCTGCGGGTGGGTGTGGCTCAGCGCGCCGACATCCATCTTGCCCTTGCCGCGGGGCGTCCGTACCGCATCGATGATCCAGGCTTCACGCACGGCGACTCCTTCACTGAGTGGATTCGAGAAGGCTTCCCTCTCGGCAGCGTTCCATGTTTCTTCCGGCGGAGCAATCCTTCCCCGCGCGTCGGGGTGTGGGATGGTTTGGAGACACCAGCAGAATTCCCGCCACGCTCGAAATGACAGCCTTTTGTCACTCCGGGCGAATGCGAGGAGTCCGTTGTTGCAGGTCACGTCAACTTCATCGAATGGACTCGCTCCTGCGCGCCGAAGGGCGCAGGCTCGGGTGAAGACGTCGCCGAGCCTAGAGCAGGATAGCGTCGCCCTGGGTGCGGACGTGCGGAGGCGCAGACGGTCCGCGTGCGGCTAGCGCTCCTCGCTTGCGAACGCGAGCACGTCCCGGATGGCCGGGACGCCGGCGACCAGCATCGTCAGCCGGTCCAGGCCCAGCGCCATGCCCGCGCTCGGAGGCATGCCGTCGGCGAGCGCCCGCAGGAACGCCTCGTCCAGCGGCAGCGGCGGCAAGCCGAGGCTGCGGCGCTGCGCCAAGTGCGCCTCGAAGCGCGTCCGCTGCTGCACCGGATCAGTCAGCTCGGCGAAGCCGTTGGCCAGCTCCAGGCCGCCCGCGTAGAGCTCCATGCGTTCGGCGACGCTCGGATCGCCCGGCTTGAGCCGCGCCAGGCTCGCCAGGGGCGCCGGCCAGTCCACCACGAGAAAGGGCTCCGGCGGGAAATGGGCTTCCAGGGCGACCCACAGGCGCGAGAACGCCGCATCGAAGTCCGCCGGCAGACCGTCCTCCCGCGGATCGTCCGTCTGCTGACAGTTCGTCTGCGACCCGTTTGCCTGCGGCCAATTCGCCGCACGGGCCGCAGCCAGCAGGGCCTCCGCCGTCGTCACGCCGCGCAACTCCATGCCCAGATGGCGGCGGAACAGGTCGGCCACGCTGTGCCTGGGCAAGGGGCCGTCCATCCATGAGGCGCTCAGGCGCGGCGCGGCGCGCTGCTCCGGGGAGTGGGCCCGCTCGGCGGCGAACGACTGCGCGAGGGGCATGAGGCGCGCCAGCAAGCCGTGCAGGTCGGCGGCCAGAGCGTCCGTATCCGCGTGCGCCCGGTACCATTCAAGCAGCGTGAATTCGGGATTGTGCAGCCTGCCGCGCTCGCCGCCGCGGAACGCGGGGCCGATGCGGTAGATGCGCTCGCAGCCGCCGACCAGAAGCCGCTTGAGCTGGAATTCGGGCGACGTGATGAGGAACTCCCCGCCGGCCGCGATGGGGGCGAACTGCGGCTCCGGGCTGGGAGCGCGCACCAGCACGGGCGTATCCACCTCCACGAATCCCTGCTCGTCGAAGGTGGCGCGCACGATGCGCAGCAGGGCATGCCGCAGGCGCAGCAGAGCCAGGCGCGATGGGCTCTGGCCGGGCCGCCGCCAGCGCAGCGCGTCTCCGTCACCCCAGCGGCTGCCGGACGCGGGGCCGCCCAGCCTCACGATCTGCTCGGCTCGTGGCGTCGCGCCGGGCGCCTGGCCGGGCAGGAGGCTGAAGGCGATCAGTTCGCCCGGGGCCAGCCCCTCCGCCGGCGCGGCGTCCGCGTCGAAGTGAACCAGGCGGTCCTCGACCAGCACGGTGAGACGCGCACTGGGCAGCGCATCCGGCTGCCCGCGCACAAGGTCGAACACGCGTCCGTGGTGCAGGATGCCGGGGAGCAGTGCATCCATGGGAGATCCGCCCGATGCGCGTCGCAGGTCCGGCAGCCGCGCGGGGAAGATGGAGAAGCCATGCGGCGGAAATGGCCGCGACCGATGAGGAGAGGGAATTCCCTGCGCGAGCCCGCGGTGCTACTTGTTCGGTGCTACTTGTTGACCCGTTCCACATATTCGCGCGTGCGCGTGTCGATCTTGAGCGTGTCGCCGGTCTCGACGAATAGGGGCACGTTGAGCGTTCCTCCCGTTTCGAGCTGGGCCAGCTTCTTCGCTCCGGTGACAGTGTCTCCCTTCATGCCCGGATCCGTATGGGCGACCTTGATCTCCACGAAGTTGGGCAGGGCGATGCTGACCGGCCGGCCCTGGAACATGAGCACGTTGAGGACCAGGTTCTCAAGCAGGAAGTCTCCGTCGTCCCCGACGACCTCCTTCGGCACGGAGACCTGCTCGTAGGATTGCTGATCCATGAAATGGAAGCTGTCGTCGTCCTTGTACTGGTACTGCATGGCGCGGTCTTCCAGGTCCGCCGGCTCGAGCTTCTCGCCGGTCTTATAGGTGCGGTCAATGACCGCGCCGGTCATCAGGTTCTTGATCTTGGTGCGCGTGAAAGCGTTGCCCTTGCCGGGCTTGACGAATTGGAAGTCGACGACGGTATAGGGCACGCCGTCGATCACGATCTTGAGGCCTTTCCGGATTGCCGAAGTGTCGTACACGGATCCTGCCTTGGCGAAGGGAGCGGGGTCGGGGAGGCCGGGAATGTGCGTCCGCTCCGGACGGAATCCCGCAGCGGACTGAAGTCGTTGGATAGAGTCTGGCCGGAAGGTTGTCAAGCGCGGAACAGGCGGGAACCCGCCGCGCCCCGGGCCGGGGCGCGTGGCCGGCTCATTCGCCCTCGAAGTCCACCAGCCTGAACAGGGGATACTTGGTCAGCCGCTCGCGCCCCTTGAGTTCCGGCAGTTCCACGACGAAGGCACAGCCGTGCACGAGGCCGCCGACCTGCTCGACCAGCCGGCAGGCCGCCTCCATCGTCCCTCCGGTGGCCAGCAAGTCGTCCACGAGCAGGACGCGGGCGCCCTTGTCGATGGCATCGGCATGGACCTCGAGGCGGTCCGTTCCATACTCCAGGCTGTACTCGACCCCGACCTTCTCGCCCGGGAGCTTGCCGGGCTTTCGGATCAGCACGAAGCCCTTGCTGAGCCGGTAGGCGAGCGGCGCAGCCAGCACGAATCCGCGGGACTCGACTCCGCCGATCAGGTCGAACTGGTCGTGCTCGTACATGTCGGCCAAGGCGTCGATTGCCAGCCGAAATCCTTCGCCATGCAGGAACAGGGTCGACAGGTCGCGGAACTGGATGCCGCGCTTCGGGAAGTCGGGAATGGTGCGGATCAGGGCTTTGATGCGGTGCATCTGGCACCACGGACAGAGGGAAGTCAGGAGTCTCGCAGGGGTCCCGGAACGGCCGCGCCGCTCCGGCAGGTGCCAGGCCAGGGTAGCATCGGCGCGGGGGGCCCGGAAGCCTACGCGGGCGCGGGCGGCACGCTGCTCCCCGCCGCATCCTGCTGCTCCATGATGAAGCGATTCAGCTTGAGCCGGTCCAGTTCCTTCAGCCCGACGAACAGCAAGTGCAGCTGCGCCTGGCCGTCGGGGCGGTCCACTTTCCTCAATACCTGGGCGACCATGTCCGCATGCACCTGTGCCTCGGGCATGCGGAAGATGACCATGTCTCCCCCTTCGGGCGACTGGCTGGGATCAGCGACCACGGCGAGCGCGCCGCCGATGCTGACGTCGCGGACCTGCGCGGTCAACACATACTGGGAATCCTGCGGCCGCAGGGCGGCCCGCGACTTGTCCTCGATGGCATCCTGGCGCACGACATAGAACTGCGTGGCGAAGTCCACAGGGACGCGCACGGCGTTGCGGAAGAGCAGCCGCTCGATCTCGTTGGTGTGGGCCAGGCCGACGGCATTGACCCCGCTTTTGCTCTGGCCCAGGACGCGGCACGTGAATTCGTACTCCGCATCGTTTTCGCGCGAGACGCGGAATGTGAGCGTGGGGAAGCGGCCCAGATCCACCGGCTTGCCCTTCGCCTTGGGTGGGCGAATGTTCATTTGCCGCTCGTTGGTACCCAGCAGCACCGTCAGAAACGTGACCGTGCGCTTGGGCAAGCCGATGCGGCACTGCAGCTTGATCCCGACCGGGAGCATGCGAGTGTCGTTCATCGGATTGCGGACGTTGCTGAACCCGAAGCCGAGCCGCTGCCGGAGCACATTGACGCGCCTGAGCGACGGATCGTCCGGGCGCTGCTCCCTGAAGGCGCGCACCGCTCCTTCGAATGCCGCGCGGGATTCCAGCGCGGCGACCTGGGCCTGGACGTCGCTGCCGCCGACGAGCGAGGCCACGAGCGCCACATCGTCGTTGCTCAGGCCAAGCTCGTCCACCACTCCCTTGAGGCGCTGCTGGGCGCGCTCGCGGGACCTCAGGCGGGCCTGGATCCGGCTCCGCACGTAGGCGAACGCTCCGTACCCGGCGGCGCCGGCGAGCATCACCAGCATGACGGTAATGACGATGGTGTTGGATACGTTCGACCCGGCCTTTTCGATGTGCCAGAAGGACAGGTCTGGACCTGACGTCTGTGCTAGAATGACGGGCGGGGTCATGCTGGCTTTCCGAGGCTGCTGACGTCATGGGGCACGGGAACCAGCTCTGTGCTTGGTACTTACTCCCAGCGGGCGAAACTTGCAAAGACACCCCGCTCCCCGATTCGTCATCCTGGGCGGATCGTTCAACCCGGTCCACCTGGGCCATGTGGCGCTCGCCCGGGCTCTGGGCGGACTTCCCGGCGTGGCGCAGGTGCTGGCGATTCCTGCGGCGCAGAATCCGCTCAAGGGCGATGCCGAGCTGCTTCCGGCCCGGACACGGTGGGAGATGGTGCGGGCGGCGTTCGCGGACCTGCCCAGAGTGGCGGTCCTGGACGTCGAGCTGCGGCGCACGCCGCCTTCCTACACGATGGATACCGTGTTCGACTTGCGCTCGCTCTACCCCAAGGCGGAATTCGATATCGCCCTGGGCTGGGATGCCTTCCGCGAATTTGCGCGGTGGCGGGCGCCGGAGCGCCTGCTCGAGGTGGCGGGGTTGATCGTCGTTCCGCGAGCCGGGCGGGCGGAGCGGGCTGACGATGGTGCGGCAGCCCTGCAGTGCCTGCCACCCGGTTGGGCGGAGCGGCTGACTCAATCGGCTCCTGGCGAGTGGCGGGACGAATCCGGGCGGCTGGTGTTGCAACTGGTGCCGCTTCAGCTCCCGGACGTCTCGGCCACGCGCATCTGGGCCGAGAGCCGCTGGGACCTTGTTCCGGAGCCGGCGCGCGCGCTGCTGCTGCAGCATCTATCCGAACGGCCGCGTTAGCGGCCCGCGGCCGTCGTCAGGCAGCCCAGCCATGGTGCGAGTGCGAATTCTCTGCGTGGGTCGCACGGAATCCGGATTCATCCGCGACGGCGTCGAGCACTACCTGAAGCGGCTCGGCCCGTTGCAGGCGGTCGAGTGGGAGGAGGTTCGCGCCGCGGGACACTCCGGGCGCTCCCAAGAGCAGGCGCTCGCCGCGGAAGGAGAGGCGATCCTCAAGCGTGTGAAGCCGAACGAGCGGCTGATCCTGCTCGACGAGCGGGGACGCAGCATGACCTCGCCCGGCCTGGCCGAGTGGCTGCAGCACCTGCAAGGGATGGACATCTCGTCAGCCGTGCTCCTGGTCGGCGGTGCCTATGGGGTTTCACCGCAGGTCAGGCGCCGGTCCGATGAGCTGCTGTCCCTGTCGCCGCTGACCCTACCGCACCAGCTGGTCAGAATCGTGCTGCTGGAGCAACTGTACCGTGCCGCCACGATCCTGGCTGGCCAACCGTATCATCACGGCTGAGGCGCATCCCGCACTGCGGATACTGAGGCACGGACGCTCCGATCCGCAGACGTCGGCCGAAAGCGCTGACTCTGGAACCGAGTTCCGGATCGGGATGGGCTTCTGGCTGAACTCGGCGCAATTCGCGGGAGGCCGGGTACGGCGCGACCGAAGCTGACGGGCGCCGCGGCTGCCTTCGACCCAGCGGCCGCGTCACGCCACGGCCAATGGCGCGGCCAATCGTTCGGATCCCTCCGCCTTTCCCCTGCGCCGTGCCAGCGTCGGACCGATCCGGGTGAATAGATTGAGACTTCCCCCGCAGCGACTACCGGCGGCGCAGCGACACGATCTTGCCGCGCACCGTGACGCGCAACTTGTCGCCGGCCTTGAATCCCGCGCGCGTGAGCGGCTCCTGAGGAACATTGACACCGAAGGCACTGCCTTTTCCCCTGCGTCGGATCTCGACCATTTCGATCCGTTTGATCTCGTCCTTGCTCCTGCGGCTGGATTTGTACTTGGGGACAGGACGTCCGGTGATCTGCGAAGCCTTCACCAAACGATTGTTCAATGTGAACGTGGTTTTGAAGCCAAGCGCTTTAGCAATTTGCTTCTGATTGTTTCCGGAATCGGCCAATTTCTCGACCTGATTCAATAAATCCAATGCCCCATCCTTATTGTCTGCCGTAAGCTTTTCCATTCCGTGATGATCCTTTCGAAAGACTCTTGACGGTTCGACAGTTCGTATACGGCGACTTTTCGCCCACCGGGGTAGGTACCGAGGATTCTCACCCTAACGGATCGTCAATTAGCATTCCGTCCGGATATTTGCAAACCCGAACATGATCCGGGCACAGGCTTATCGTCGCGGGGCGCATTCGGCTGGAAACCTTCGGGAAATGGAAGCTCTAGAAGAACGCCAGTGCCTCGAACAGGATGACTTGAGGCGAACGATATTGACGGTCATTGATGGGAACGGCGACATCCATGCGCACGGGAAATTCGACGAAGCTGATGACGTTCACGCGTAACTCGATCCCGATTCCGACATCTTGCCGTTGGGGTGTTTGATCGGGGGTCTGATTGTTGTCCCAGCCTTTCGCGACATCGCCGAAGAAGAACATGGAAACCTTGCGCGCCTGGATCGCACTACCCCAGATGCCCCGGGCCAGAACGGCCTGATAGTTGAGCCGAATGCCGGCAGCCTGCTCGTACACCAGGCTCAGCGTGCGCGGATATCCGCGCAGCAGACTCGGACCTCCGATGAGAACCTCCTTCTGGATCGGCGCTCGCCCTTCCGTTCCTTCGCGGATCAGGCTTATGGAAGCCTCGTGACTAGGGTTGAACCGGAGTGATTGGCTGACGGAAGAATTCCAGCGAGTGTAAGTGAAATCGCTGGTATAGGCCGGCTCTGAATGCTCGAAATCGGCGCCCACACTTGTCGTCAGTGCGTCGCTCCAGTTGAAGCCGACTGCGGATCCGAAGGCGATGTTGTTCGCGGGCCCGGCACCCTGGACCACGACATGGTCACCGGATGTCCGCGCGGCCGGTTCAACCTGCTCAAGCCGCGTGGTAGCGGTACTGTCGGCATGCACCCAGTCCGGCATCAGATAAGAATACGCGAGGTTCGCGGTCTGGTGGGCGGTACCCCCCAGCTTCTCGATGGCTACGCCCAAGTCCATGCGCGGCAGCAGGAAGCGCAATCGGCTCCAGCTCAGCTCGTAGTTGTTACATTGCGTACGCTCTCCGTAGATCGGAATGGCCTGGACTGTGTTGGTCTCGTTGATGGGAACTGCCACGCCCAGACCCGCGTAGTTGCCGTCAATCGCATTCCCGCCGATTCGCCCCTGCAACGTGACGAGCACGTCGCTCTGCTTCGACCAATCATAGAACGGCCGGAAGCGGACCGCGGGGGAGGTCTGGTTGTTCCTGCGGTCCAGTTCGATCAGGTACTCTTTTGGATCGAGCCGGATGCTCACGGGTTCGGCCGGCAGGGACAAGTAGACCGTCCCGATTTCCGTTTCGCCATCGAACAGCGCCACGGCTTTGTCTCCCAGCACGTCCGTCGCTTGCACTTCGACCGGCAGGCGTCGCACGCCCGTGCGCTTCACGAGGACTTGCACCAGGTGGCCATTCTCCATGGGCACCTCCCCCCAGTTGACGATCTCGTAATCCAGGCGCGGCGTCCCTTCGAACCAGTCGGCAAAGAACCAGTCCAGCTTCTGCCCGGATTCGCGCGATACGATCTGGGCGAAGTCGGCGTGGGTGGCGACGCGATTCGCCGATTCCCGGTAGAGCTCCGTCAGCGACTGCCGGAACGCGCGTAGTCCCGCGACGAACGAGAGCGTGCGCAGCACCAGCACCGATTTGTAGTGTTCGACGACGACGGCGGTGCGCCGATAGGGATAGCCCGTCATGGAAATCAGCAGCGGCGCGTCCTGATTGCCGAAGATGATGTCGCGCACGGGCTGCTCGAGAAAGTGCTCCCGGTAGCGGGGATTCAGCCAGTCGGACAGAGTGTGGATTCTTCCGTCCCAGCCCCACAGGCTCTCGAAGAACTCCAGGGCCAGGTAGCCGGAGATGCCCAGCGGCAGCCACGCTTCCCGGTCCTCGTTCGCCCAGACCGTTTCGCCGAACCACACCCGGCCTATGGCCCGCGCCAGCTTCGCCGTGTACAGGCGATCCAGGATCGGATCGTCGTGGCGGTGGACCGCGGGGATCAGCACGATATGCCCCAGCGTGCGCATGTCTCCCGCGGGGAGGTCCCATTGCACCAGCACCAGATTCCCCGGAACATCGGGCCGAATCTCCGGCAGGCCGAGCTGGTACGTGTCGGTGAGGTAGTCGCAGAATCGCTCGGCAATGGCCCGCGACACGCGATCGATTCGCTCGCCGCCCGGCACGGAAAACGAGACCCCACGCGTCCGTCCGGCCTTGAA
>JBGOTW010000016.1:0-29926 GCA_041476685.1 bacterium
AAAGCCTCCGGTATATGCCGCCGGTCCTGGAATCCAAATCAACGAAAGCGGATTTCCGGAATCCTACAAGGAAGGCGCGATCTTTCCGCGCGTGGTGGATTCGCTGACGTTGCGGCGCCGCTTGAAGCTTGAAACCGCGGGGGAGTACTTCACGCACGTGACCGTGTACGTCTTTTCGCCTCGCGGCGGTTTGATTGCCAAGGAAAGGTTCGCCCTGGACCGTTCCGTGTTCGGCCTGCCGCGCTTCCAGGCAACGCGCCAATCCGATGATGCGGAGGGGCGGCCGGTGAAATCGTCATGACGCGCCGCTACTTGCACAGGGGCTGACGTGAAACGAGTCCTCCGTTTCCTGCATCGCGATCGCCACATGGTGGTCGAACCTTCGGCGCCCGCCGCCCGCGATATTGGGGTGCTGGGACTGGACACCCGGGTCAAGGGGAACTTGAGCTTCCAGGGCATGCTGACCGTGGATGGAGCGATCGCGGGGCATATCCGGGCCCCCGAAGGCAGCGGTGCAATGCTCGTCGTGGGCGAAAATGCCACGGTCACGGGGGACATCGTCTCTGACTCCGTCTTGATCAGCGGGCGCGTCACGGGAAGCGTCAAGGCCCGGGAGCGCGTTGAAATCTTGGGGACGGGAGTGTTGCACGGCGATATTGAGACGGGCGACATCATGATCCAGGGCGGGGCGGAATTCCAAGGCCACTGCCAGATGCTCAAACCGCTGCCTCCCATGCGCACAGTCTTGGAGGTGGGGTCGGGGGGAGAGCAGAATGGAACCGGCGGCGCGCAAAGCCTGGCTCCCGATGCCTCCCGCAAGGGTCGCAGGCACGGGGCGGCCGGCACGGAACGTTCGGACGCGCAGGCGTATCGGGATGAAGGGGTGCGCGTGCTTGGCGCGGAAACCCCGGCGGTTCACAAGGACTCCCGCAGGGAACGCGGGAGCAGTACCGAAGGCACCTCGGCGTGAAGAGTTCGCACCGGAACCGGTAAGTCCCCTTGAAGCCCCGGCTTCGTGGAACTCCTTCCGGAAACGCACTCCGACGGCGAGGCAAAAGGCAGCCTCTGGCCCGCCTCTGGCGTGTCCTGAGGTCGCGCCTGCAGGTCGCCGGCCCCCCGGTCCGGCGCCCCGCCCATGCCTTCAGCCCCTAGGCACAAGGATGCTGCGATGCGTATCCGGGCGCTGCGAGCCATGCTGGCCGGAGCGATCCTGACCCTGGCGGCCGGGGCGGCGCCGTGGGCTCAGGCGGCCGAGAGCTTGCCGCCGTCGCATTCTCCTTCCGCGTCCTTCGGCCTGCCGACGGTACCCAGCCTCGCCCAGAATGCCGCTGCCGCCCCCCGATCAGCGTCAGGGTCGGCACGCACGGAGCTGCCGTCCGCCGCCCCGGACAAGCCCGAGACTTTCGCTGCGGTCGCCGAAATCACCGGTCTGCAGCTCCGCCGCAGCGGCAACGAGCTGCTGCTGCAGTTTCTCCTGACGCGGAGCGCTCAGGTCCAGGCGGTGGCCAACCTGCCTCGGCGCGTCATTGTCGTCAAATTTACCGGAGCGCGGGCTGCTCTGCCCGACGGTCGCACTGATTTCGCGTTCAACGATCCGCTCGTGGTCGGAATCCAATTCGAGGCGATCGATGACTCGACGACCTGGGCAAAGGTGCGGCTGCGCATCCCGGACGTCCTGTTCGCGGTGCACGCCGATCCGACCGGAGGCAGGCCGTCGCTGAGCCTGAAGCCCTCGCCCGAACCGCTGGGCACCGAGCTGACGGCGGTGCGCGCCGCTCCGGCTCCAGGCGGCGGAACGAGGGTGGTGCTGGAGTTCAACCGCGCCCCACCGCGCATCGAAGACAAGGCCGGGCAGGCCCAGTACGTGGTCCGGCTCAAGGCGACCCAGGCCCGCATGGCCAATGCACCGAAGATCGATGACGACCAGATCAGCCTCACCGGTGCGGAAAAAGACGGTCTGGATACGGTGCTCAATTTCCAGCTCAAGGGTCCTACGCGCGTCACTTCCACGACGGTGCTGAGTCCGCCGCGGCTGGTACTGAATTTCCGGCCCAGCCCGGAGGAGACCGTGGGAGCCGCGGCTCCCGGCATGGCTGGTCCGCAGGCCGGGGGCGGGCAACGGGAGTCGCTGGAAGCCCTGCTCAAGGAGGAGCCGAACCCAGCCTTGCGGGCGAACTTCGAGGTGGCGGAGCGGGAGCTCCAATTGGGCAACCACGCCCGGGCCGAGCAATTGTTCGAGGCGATCTTTGTGGCGGCCCCGCAGCGCAAACTTGGCATCCGGGCCCTGTTCCGGGCGGCTGATGCGCACTTCGAGCGCTTGCGGGCTGCGGGCGCGACCAATTTCAGTGCGGTGGTGCTGCAGTATCAGTCCGCGATCCGGGCGGCCGATGGCGTGGGATACCAATCGGACCAGATTCCCCGGGCTTTCTTCCAGATCGGCCGCAGCTATAATCTGATGAGGTTCTATGGAGAGTCGAACATCAACTTCCAGATTCTCATTGACCGCTTTCAGTGGGCTCTGCCCTATGTGACCGACGCCCATTTCTACATGGGCCAGAATTTTACGGCGCTCCGCCAAGCCCAAGACGCGATCTCGAGCTTCCGCAAGTTCCTCGACAATCCGGGGGCTTCCGCTCTCGTCGGCGCGGCCCATTACGAGCTGGGGGATGCGTTGTACAATCAGGCTCGCTACATGGAGGCGCGACTCGAATTCGACGCCGGCCGCAGGGATGACCCGGCGTATGCGGACAGCCGTCCCTTGCTGCTGTTCCACATCGGCGAGACCTATTATGAGAACGCCGAGTACGATCTCGCACGAGCGACCTACCAGCAACTGCTGGCGCGGTATCCCGATCGCGCCTATTCGAAGTTGGTGGGCTTGCGGCTGGGCGACCTGCTTAGGGACGAGGGCAAGCTGCAGGAGGCGATGGACACCTATCAGCAGGTGAGCCAAGGTGCGCCGCTCGATATCGCGCTGCGGGCGAAAATGAGGATCGCGAACTTGCTGGCCGAGCGCCCGGCTGGGGACGACTGGAAGCGTGCACTGCCTCTCTATGACGAGGTCATCGCGACGGGAGGAACCCGCCCGCTGGTGCAGGAAGCGGACTTGCGGAAAGCGCTTACGCTCACCTTGCACAATCAGCACCGCGAAGCGATCGCCGCCTTCGAGACGCTCGTCAAGGATTATCCCAACAGTCCCTTCGCGCGGGACAACCTGGTCAAAGCGTATGTCGAGGAGAACTTGAAGAGCCTTGCGGATCAGTTCTTCCAGAAGAAATCCTATTGGGATGTGGTGCGTCTATATTCGCAATACAGGGACACCTATTTCCGGAATTTCCCGTTCCCCTTGGCGCTGTTCCAGGTCGCGAATTCGTATCATGCGCTCGGACTGTACGACACGGCCATCGGCATGTACGACGACCTGCTACGGGGCGAGCCGGGTAGTCTGCGTTCGCTGATCGAGTACCAGCGTGCAGGCGCCCTCGCGGACAAGGAGGACCTTGGAGCGGCGTCCGCGGCGTTGCTGGCGTTCAGTGCGGCGCATCCCAAGGATCCGTTCCAAACGGACGCGCGCATGAAGCTCGGGCAGGTGTACTTTGTCGGCCGTCAATACGCGGAGGCCCAACAGTCATACCGCGCGCTGATTCAGGACATCGAGAAGGCGAAATCCGGAGATTTGATTGACGCTGCGCCGGAAGTCTATTACCGGCAGGGCCTCATCGCCAAGGAATTGGGCCAGAACAGCGAGGCGTTGGACAATTTCCGCCAAGTGGCGACGCGCTATAACTATCCCCTCACGGGAGAGGACGTGCCGGACTTCGTCATCCGCAGCCAATTCACCGTGGGGGACCTGTTGTTCGACCTGGGTCAGAATTCGGCCGCCGTGAGCGCCTACGAGGCGGCCCTGTCGCGGTATCCGGATCATGAGCGGGCGCCATGGGCGCGCTACCAAATGGGCCTGCTCTATCGGCGCATGGGAGACGATAAGCGCGCGCTCGATATCTTCAACGGGCTAGTGGACCTGGCGAAGAGCCGGCCCGGCGAGCTGTGGGAGCCACTGGCCCGGGAGAACCAGCGGGACTTGGCGAGCAAGCTGCAATACCAGAACTACCTGCGTCAGTAAGGGTTTCTCCATCATGAAGAAACGCACCGCTATCATCGCTTCGCTGCCAAGCAGGGCGTCTGCCGCGGACGCGGGCTCCACCAAGACGGGCCGCGCCAAGGCCGCCGCAAAGATCGTCCGCTCCGGGGTCAAGTCCCGAGGCCCGTCGAAATCGGAGCGAGCGCCAATCGCAGGACCGGACGACCCGCGCGTGTTGAAGGCGCGTATTCAGATGCTCGAATTCGAGCGCGCCCAGCAGCACGCGGTGGCTGCCCAGGGCCTCAGGAGCTTCGGCGCGGCTGCCGAAAAGCTTCAGGATTCGTTCAGGAAGACGCGCGAGCAGGTCTATGCCCTGCAACGGGAGGTGGACGAGAAGAACCGCGCCCTCGACGAGAAGAACCGCGAGCTTCAACGCAATCTGTTCGAAAAGGAGAAGGTGAAGAACTACCTTGCCGGTATCTTCGAGAGCCTGCCCGTCGGAGTTCTCGTTACCGACCTGGAAGGAGGCGTGACCTCGGTGAATCGGGCAGGCCAGGAGATGATCGGCGCGGAGGCCAGCGACCTGATGGGCGAGAACGTGAATCGGCTCATGGCAACGCATCTCGCGCCCCGCGATGAACCGGTTTTCCAGCTGGCCGATCCGCTCCTGTTCATGCGCAAGGACGGTGAGCGGCTCAAGTTCCAGGTGTCCGTCACCCGCATGAAGGACGAGGGTGACCAAACGTCCGGGTACGTGGTTAATCTCCAGGATGTGACGCTGCTGAAGAAGCTGGAAGAACACGCCGAGCGACGCAACCGTTTCACGGTCATGGGCGAAATGGCGGCGAACATGGCCCACGAGATTCGCAATCCTCTGGGCAGCATCGAGCTGTTCGCCTCACTCGTCCGGAAGGGGCTGCTGGAAGGCGACGACAGGTTGCCGCTGCTCAACCACATCTTTTCCGCCGTTGCCAGCATGAACCACATCATTTCGAACGTGCTGGAGTACTCCAAGCCGCGGGCCGTCAGCCTTCAGACCATGGATCTACACGGCCTGCTGGAGGAGCTGGCGGGCTTCTTCCGCTTCATGGCGCAGCAGAATGGCGTGGAGCTTGTCTGGGCCCTTGACGCGCCCCGCGCGCACATTCGCGCGGATCGCGAGTTGCTCAAGCAGGTATTCCACAACCTGCTGTTGAACAGCATGCAGGCCATGCCCGAAGGCGGAATCCTGGCGATCGGGACGCGGTCACGAACGGTCAACAGTCCGCAGCAGATTGACCGGTTCGGAGCGGCTGCACGACTGCCGGACGGGACCTCGGCGTCGGAGCTCGAGGCGGTCGAAGTGACAGTGCGCGATACCGGAGTGGGGATGCCCCCGGAGGTGCAGGCGCGTATCTTCGACCCGTTCTACACGACAAAGTCCCGGGGAACGGGGCTCGGCCTGGCCATCGTTCACACCCTCGTCGAAGCGCATCACGGCACGATCGACGTGCAGAGCGCGTTGGGCAAGGGGACGACGTTCACGCTGGCCCTGCCGGCCCTCGGCGAGTGACTCCGGGCGGCGGCCCGTGAAACGAATGTGCAGGCCCTCTCCGCGCGGGAGGGACGTGAAGCCGGCGGACGCAAGGATGCGTCCGGCCAAAGTCAGTCTTGCAAGGAGAGCCATGCAGCCGATCTTGATCGTGGACGATGAAGTCGAAATGCGCATCGCGATGTCGGAAACCCTGAAGCACTGCGGGTATCCGGTGGAGGTGTCCCATAACGCGATCGACGCCCTGAACAAGTTCAAGAAGGGCGACTTCGGCATGGTGATCACCGACATGACGATGCCGAAGCGCAGCGGCCTCGAACTTCTCAAGGACGTGAAGGCCCTCAAGCCCGATGTGCCGGTGCTGATGGTGACGGCCTACGGGACGATCGAGACGGCCGTGGAGGCGATGAAGCATGGGGCATTCGACTACATACTCAAGCCCTTCAAGTTCGATGTCTTCACGTTCGTGGTGGAACGGGCGCTGACGCTGAGCGAAGAACGGCGCGCCCGGACGCCGGCGCGGGCAGGGGCGGGCAACGGCGAGGCCGGAGAGCAGGGTACTGCCCAACTCGCCGGCGAGACCCGCGAAACCATCACGGCCGATCCGGAAATGCAGAAGCTGCTCGGGGTGGCGGAAAACGTGGCCCACAGCCGCGCCACGGTGCTGATCCAGAGCGAAAGCGGAACGGGGAAGGAATTGCTCGCCCATTTCATTCACGACCGCTCCGATCGCGCCCAGGGGCCGTTTGTCGCGGTGAACTGCGCGGCGCTTCCGGAAACGCTGCTGGAAAGCGAGTTGTTCGGCCACCGCAAGGGAGCATTCACGGGCGCCATCCAGGACTACAAGGGCCGCTTCGAGCAGGCCGACGGCGGCACGATCCTGCTGGACGAGATCAGCGAGATGGCTCTCGCGCTGCAGGCGAAGCTGCTGCGCGTGCTGCAGGAGCATGAAGTGGACCGCATCGGCGGGAAAGAGCCCATCCGCGTGGACGTGCGGGTGATCGCGACGACCAATCGCGATCTGTTTGCGTGCGTCGAGAAGGGCTCGTTCCGCGAGGATCTCTACTTCCGATTGAACGTGATTCCCCTGTACCTGCCCCCGTTGCGAGATCGCAAAGGGGACGTGCCTCTGCTGGCCGACTACTTTGTGAAGCGGCATGCGGAGAAGAACGGCCGCGCGCCGAAGGCCATTTCTCCCGACGCGATGGAGGTGCTCTGTCACTACAACTGGCGCGGCAACATTCGCGAGCTGGAGAACGTGATGGAGCGTGCGCTGCTGCTCTGCACCAGCAACGAGATTGAGCCCCAGCACCTGCTCATGCACACGGGCAAGGCGACCCTGTCCACAAGGCTCGCAGCCGCGGGGAAGAATGCTCATTCCGCGGCTGCCGGTACGGGAACCCTTGCCATCTCGGTGGGCATGTCCATGGCGGAGGCGGAGGAAAAGTTGATTTTCGAAACGTTGCGGCAGATGGGCGGCAACCGCACCCAAGCCGCAAAAACGTTGTCCATCAGCGTGCGCACGCTGCGCAACAAGCTCAATGAATATTCGGCCGCCGGCCGAAAGCTGGACATGGAGCTTAGGGACTAGGCAGGGTTTCACCGGCTCGCCCGCGGTTCCATCGCGCCGGTCTCGAGGGCGGCAGGGGCCGTTCGCGGGGCTGTGATTCCGCCAAGGCCCGGCCATTCACAGATCGTTCAGCCTTTCGGCACCCAGCGCACGAGGCGCAGCGTGCGGCGCTGGTCAGCGGAGAACTTGCGGCCCCGGTACCAGAACAGGATCGATTCGCGACCTTCGCCCAGCCAGTCACCAATGAGCGTTTCTTCCCGTTTGCGGGGCAATGGCCCTTGAAATCGCTCCTCGGGCTTGTCGAAGTCGGGGCCCGCGGCGTCCGGGAAGTAGACGTTGATCGCGTCGGGTTGCAAGTTCATCAGCAGGGCGGCGCGGCCCGTGCCCGCCAGGTCCGCCGTCAAGACGAGCACCTGGGCTCCTTCCTCGAATCCCTGGAAAGTCAGGATCGCGCGCCGCACGGGTTGCGCAGAGAGTCCGCTGCTTCCCAATGTGTAGGCGCTCGCTTCGACGCTCAATTGCCGCGAGGACAGCGCGCGAAATAGGGCGTTCAGCGTGGCCTCGGTGCGGGCGACGAGGAGCATGCGCTCCTTCGCTCCAACATCCAGTACCGACGCGACTGCCGGGCCTTGCGCCCGGATTGTCTGGGGTGCCGCGAAAGTCAGAGGCAGCACGGACGTGCCGACATAAAGCCGCAACTCGCTCTCGGCCTTGAGGATCTGGCTCTCGTTCCGCAACAGGCCGTGCACAAGGTCCGGAACGCCATCGCCGGTGAAGTCTTCCAGCGCCAGCAAGACCGCACGGTCTCCTCGCCGCAGCGTCAATCCCGGCAACGCAGTTCGCTCCGGAAGCCCCTCGTCCCATTTGCCCTTCAGGGAAGTGAGCAAGGCGCTGAATTGGGGGGCGAGGGAGTCATCGGCACCCGCATGTCCCAAGGCCGCGGCCAGCGCGGCGCCGTCCTTATAGCCGCCGTCCGGCACGCGTGCCAGCCACGCTCGCACCGGTGCGGGAAGCCCGGCATTCTGAACGCGTATTCGTGCCGCGGAATCCAGCACGATCCTGGACGCTTTCGACTCCTGCGGTGACAGGCTATACGCGACCAGCGCCTCGCGGTCGAGCCGCACAAGCCTTGTGGCGTTCCGCGTGGTCCACGGCATCAGTTCGGGCACAGCGCTGCTGCGTCCATCCGGCCCGACGGCGAGGGAGCGGCCTTCCGTGTCCCACAGATCCAGCGCCAGCGGCTCCAATGCGATGGGTGCGGCGGCCGCAGGCGCGATACGCAGGGGGCGATAGATCGCCATGCCCCGCGCCGTGGGGAGCAGCACCTCGTCGGCGCCGTCCCCGTCAAGATCGCGAGCCAAGCGGCTCCCCAATTCCTCAGGATCCGTCTGGGAGTACAGGGACGGGCACGCGCACAAGGACTGCCACGCCAGTCCGGCCGCGGTGACTCGTCCGATGTGCACCTCCGGCCCGGTCAGGGCGAGCCAAGCGGTTTCCCCGCCCGCCAGGCGCAGGGGTTCCACCCACCTGGTTCCCGGCGGAAGGGGCCACTCTGCCAGGAGTATCCAGCCTGCCGGGCGCACGCCGAACACGCTCAGCCGCGCTCCGCCGGGAGAACCCGGAACTGCCGCTTCACCGCGCGTGTACACCATCAGCGCCGAGCGTCCTTCCCAGCGCACCGGCAGGACGAGCCAAGGAATCGCCGGCAGCGGGAGATCGATCGCTTCAAGCCGACCTGCTGGAGTCTGGGCGCGCAAAGTCCACGCAGTCGCCAGGCTAAGCCCTGTGGCCAGGCCAAGCGCCAGGGCGAGACGAGACCAGCGGCCAATCGAATGCAGATGCATGGCAAAGGCTCGTGGGCGGGGCAAGAGCTAGAAGTACGTCAGGAATGCGATGCTCCAGCGGTCTCGGAGGAGGGTATTGAAGCCGGACACAGTCGTATCGAAGGAGAGCAGCGCCTGATACGGAAACCGGATCGGGGACCGCTCGAGGTCGATCAGGTTTCCGAATCCAAGCTGAGCATGGAACACGTATTCCTTGACCGAATCCTCCTGGCGTTCCCCGTCCAGTATGGTTGGCAGGCTGTTCCTGCCCTGTACGCCCAGGCCATAACCCCACGCCCCCGGTTCGTGTTCCCAAGATGCCGAAAAAATGGAGGTCGCACCGCCTTGAACCGACACACGGGATCCGGTGGGAAGATCGACTCGGTCCACGAACGGGTATTGATACTCTCCCCGCAGGTCGATCCGGCTGCGGGAGAGTGACGGAAAGCGCGTATAGTGTACAAATGCGAAGAATCCTCCGTACGGATCGCGCGTCTGCAGCGAGCCGCTGCCCGTGTAAACGCCTGAGTTGGGCGACGTAGCACCCTGGTAGCCGTACCCCCACACGAATCCGTTGAAATCCGAGAAGACGGGCCGGTGCAGGCTCGTGAATCGGAGGTTTCCCATCCCGGACAAGGTCTTGTCCTGCAAGGCGGCGACCGTTGCCGTCAGAACCGGATCGGCACCCGGGTCGCGGACGCGGAGCGTCGATTGCTGGACAGCCTGGACGTAGGGCACGAGCAGCGAGACGTTCCAGTGATCCGTGATCCCGACCTGCATCAGCAGGTCGGCCTCGTCGATGTTGCGCGAAAGGGTTCCGGAGACCGCGCTTTGATTGCTCGGGTCCGGCAGTGCGTACACTTCGAGGCCGTGGGAGACCGAGTCCCTGGCGATGGCCTTGGTTTGCGTCTCATGGCTGAGCGTGGCACGAGCCTGCACAGTCCCTGCGGGGACCAGATCGTCCTCGGCGCCTTGGGCCGGGGTTGCCCAGGGTGTCAATACTCCGGCCCAGAGGGAGAGCGCGAACCACAGCGGCGAGGTCCGACCGATGAGTCTCGAAGTCTTTGAGCGAAACGTCGGGCGCGACAGGAGAGGACCCCGCTTCGGTGGAGGCGGCATCATAGAGTGAGCCAACCGCGCTCCAGCAAGTCCCAAACGACGGCTTCGATGGGCAGTCCCATGACGCAGGTGTACGAACCTTCGATGCGGCTGATCATCGCTCCGCCGATGCCCTGGATGCCATAGGCGCCCGCCTTGTCCCGCGCTTCGGATTGCGCACTGTACCATGTGATCCAGAAGGGCGGAAGCTGACGGAATGTGACGGCGGTTTCGACGAGCCGCACAAGCGGTTCTGCTGCGCTCCCGTCGAGCAGGCAGTAGGCGGACAGCACCTGGTGCGTGCGTCCGGACAGTACTCCCAACATGCGCGCCGCATCGGTGGGCGAGTCCGGTTTACCCAGCATCCGGCCGCCTATCACGACGGTCGTGTCCGCCGCCAGGATCAGATGGGCGGGAAAGCGGCCGTGGGCGGATTTGGCTTTGGCAAGAGCCAGCCGCTGCACCAGGGCCGCGGGCGCTTCGCTGGACCGGGGCGTCTCGTCCACGTCGGGAGCGTGCATTTCGAATTGCAGGTCGTAACGACGCAACAGTTCCGCGCGGCGCGGCGACGAGGAGGCGAGGCACAGCGGCAGGGTCTGATTCATGGAGAGGTAAGGCGCCCCAGGCTGCTCACCCGATGCTGACCCTGCCCGAGACGCGCCCTTTATTGCGCGTTCGGTAACGGATCGGGAAACGCGTCGTTCAGTTCCTTGCGGAAGCGTTCGGCAGGTCCGAGAGGCCGGCCCTCCGCGGGTATGACCTGATCGAGCGGCTCGACATGCGCGGAGTAGAATTCCAAGATCTGACGGGCAATCGGGGCCGCCGTCGCGCCACCGTGCTTGCCATGTTCCACCAGCACGAGCACCGAGACGCGCGGGTCTTCTGCCGGCGCAAAGCCCACAAACACCGAGTGGGGCTGATTCTCGTCATGGGCCTCCCGCTCTTCGACGTGGCCGGCCTTCCGGCCGACGACCTGGGACGTGCCCGTCTTGCCGGCAATCGTGAAGAGGCGGGACTGAGCGCGGCCTCCGGTTCCCGCGCGATTGACCACCCATACCATTGCTTCCCGCACGAGGTCGAAGTACTTGGGAGAGATCGGCATCAGGCGCGTGTGGCGTGGCAGGGTGTTGGCCGAAACGACGTCCCGGCCATCGGACGCGGTGATGTGATGGATGACGGTGGGCTTCACCCACAGGCCCCGGTTGGCGATCGTGTTGACGTAGTTCAGCAGTTGGATCGGCGTCACGGTGACGAATCCCTGTCCGATCGCCACGGGCAAGGTCTCTCCATCGTACCACTTCTCCTTGAACGTCTTCTGCTTCCACTCCTTGCTCGGGAGCAGGCCCACCTTTTCGTTTTCCAGCTCGATGCCCGTGGGCTGAGTGAATCCGAATTGAACGCCATAGTCCCGAATGCGGTCCACGCCGAGCAGGAGCCCCACGTTGTAGAAGAACACGTTGCAGGATTTTTCAATCGCCTCGCGCACCTTCACGTCCCCATGTCCGGAATGCTTCCAGCAGTAGCGGATATCGCGACCCACGCGGAAATAGCCGGGGCAATGAAATACCGTATCCTCGGTGATGAGTCCGGCATCCAGTGCCGCCAGCGCCAGCAACATCTTGAACGACGAGCCCGGCGGATACGCGCCCTGGAGCGCCTTATCCACGAGCGGCTTCTCCTCGCTCTGCGTGAGTTCCTGCCAGGTCTGCTGGGGGATGCCCCCGACGAACGCATTGGGGTCATAGTCCGGCAGGCTCAGCAGCGCGAGCACCTCTCCGGTGCGCGGCTTCATGACGATAGCGACGCCCTGCTTGTCCGCCATCAGGCGGCGCACCTCCCGCTGCAAGCGCAGGTCGATGGACAGGTACAGGTCGTCCCCGGGGATCGGGTTCACAGCCTTGCTCAGTTCCCGCAGTTCCCGCCCGACATGGTTGACTTCGACCTGCTTTCCGCCATCCACGCCGATCAGTGCGTCATTCTGCATCAGCTCGATCCCCGCCTGCCCGACAATCCGGGCCGAGTAGATCTGCCGCGCCGATACCTTTTCGAGCTGGTCCTCGTTGATGGCTCCGACATAGCCCAGCACATGCGCGGCCAGTGCGGCCGTCGGATAGAGCCGCTTGGCTTCCACGGCGACGGAGATGCCCGGGAGGTCCTCCTCGTAGGTGTCCACGAGGTCCGCCGTCTTCCGGCCCACGTCCTTGAGGAGCGTGAGGGCCTTGAAGCGGGGACCGCGCTTGGTCACCGCCGTTTCCTTGAGCTGGTCGTAGGGCAGCTCCGCGACACGGGCGAGGTTCCGCAGGGACCGATCCAGATTGGGCGAATCCTCCACGATCAGATCGATATTGAAGGCCGGACGGTTATAGGCCAACAGCTCGCCGTTGCGGTCGTAGATGAGGCCGCGCGGGGCTTCCCGGGGCACGACGCGGATGCGGTTTCCGGTCGCCACCTCCTCGTAGTAGCCGCCCTGGAACACCTGCAGGTAGAACAGACGCAGGATGAGAACGACGATGCAGACGCTCAGGGCACCGATGATGATGGCCATGCGCTGCTTGAACTGCTGGATCTCGTCGCCAGTCAACAGGGAGAATCTCATGACTCCGTTCCGTCCTGCAGGTTACCCCGCGCAAGCGCAGCGGCCGGAAATCCCCGGTCCGTGCGTCACCGCTCCCGCGCCTGCACCCTTAGCCACCGTTCCAGCCGCATCAGTCCCATGAACACGAAGGGGGCCAGCAGCGCATTGTAGAGCGATCCAGGCAGGACCCGCGCCAGGACCCAGTTCCACCACGGGACCTCCCGGTCGAGCACCCGAAAGACGCTCGTGAAAACGATCCCTTCGAGCAGGGACAGCCCGAAGACGGCCATCGTTCCCGAAAGGATGTTGTCCTCGTACATGGCGCCTCCCGCCACGCGCGCTGCCAGGGCAACCCCGAAGAAGCTGATGCCGTACACGCCCAGCACGCCGTGGGAGAACGAATCGAGCGCCACTCCCAGCAGCGCAGCATAGACGAATACGAAGGTGTCGCGCCATCGCAGCGCGACCGCGAGCAGCGTCACCAGCACGAGGTTCGGCCGGACGCCCCACACCGCCAGATTCGGCACGACCGTGATCTGAAGCCCGAGCGTCAGCAGCGCCAAGCCCGCATACATCAGCGCTTTCATGGTTCGGAAAACATGGGATAGTCGGCCGAGCGCCGATCCCGGAGGATGACGAACACCCCCTCGATGCGGCTGAAGTCCACCACGGGTTTGACTTCCGCGACCTGGAACAGCTCGTGCTTCTCCCGGCCCACGGCCGTGATGGTGCCGACGAACAGGCCCTTGGGAAAGATGCCCTCCAGGCCGCTCGTGACGACCCGGTCGCCCACCTGGATGTCACTAAGCATGCGGATCCGATCCACGCTGAGTCCCGTGCCTTCGCCGAAAGCCATCGCCCGGTCCTGGGACTGCAGCTCCAGCTCCCCGCCGCTCCCCCGTGCCTGAAGGCGGTCCCGTGTGCGCTGCACGAGAACGGGAAACCGATGCCGCCGGTCGACGATCAACTCGACGACGGCCTGCAGCGCCGTAACGGATTCGATCCGTCCCACGACACCCTGCCGCAGCACGACCGGGAAATTGCGGCGGATGCCGGCCTGATATCCCTTGTTGAGCAGCAGGATATTGTGAAAATTGTCCGCAGAGGCGCCGATCACTTCGGCCCACACCTTTCGCTCCGGTGTCTCCTCGAGGAATCCCAACTGCTCCCGCAGCAGATTGAACTGGATCGAGCTGTTGACGTATTGGTTCAATTCCTCCTGGAGCGACTGAACCTGCTGCTTGAGGCGGTCGTTCTCCTCCGTGGCGTTCACGAGATAGATGTAGTGGGAAACGGCGCCGGAGATCCCCCCGGTCGTCTTCTGGTATGCCGACTGGAACGGATAGGCCAGCACGTGAAAGATCTCGTCAATCCAACGGGCATACGAGGGGTTGCTCCAGCGCAAGGACAGGAGCACGACGAGCAGGGACAGCACCGTGCACGCGGAGACCAGTACGCGGTTACGTTTGACCAGATCCAGCATCGCTTTTCCTTCGGCGACGGCAGGGTAAAGCGTCGCCCGCCTGCCGGCGGCGTGGCCAACGTGAGCGGCCGGAACCAGCCTCTACTCCGCCGCCGAGCTCGCGAGGCTTTTGAGGAGCAAGGCCTGGGCTCCACGGATCGTCACGTTGATGGGATCTTCCGCGACGCGGAAGGGCAGGCCGATCCGTTCGGTGAGAAAATCCGCCAGGCCGTACAACAACGCGCCCCCGCCGATCAGCACCGCGCCATCGGTGCCCAGGTCGCCGGCAAGCTCCGCGGGAATCTCCGCCAACGTGCGCTGGATCGCCATCACCAGCGGTTCGCACGCGTCGATCAGGACGTCGCGGATCTCATTATCGTCCACGGTGAACTTTTTTTCAAAGCCCGTGCGGACATCGGCCCCGGTGACGGTGACGCTCTGGATGTGCTCACGCGGATAGACCGAGCCGATGCTGTTCTTGACATGCTCGGCCGTCGTCCAGGGCAGGTTCACCTGCCGGCGCGACGCGAAGTGGCGTGTCAGGGTGGCGGTGACGTCTTCCCCCCCGACTGGCGCCCATCCGTAGCCCGCCAGTCCGCCGAGGGAGAACAGGGCCACGTAGGTCTTGCCGCCGCCGATGTCCACCAGCAGACGCCCGCGGTTGGCCGTGATGTCCAAGCCGAGCCCCGCCGCGGCGCCATAAGGCGCCTCGATGAGCATGGGCCTGGTTCCGCCCAAGTCATCGGCGAATTCCTGGAAGCGGGCGAAATCGCGCTCGGGAAGCTGGGCCGGGACGATCACCGCGATTCGCGCGGCGGGGGCAAAGGAGAATCCGGGCCGGAAATGCAGGCGCTCGAGCATCGCCTCCACCAGCAAGTGCATGGCCTGCATATCGGCCAGCAGGCCCCTTTGAACGGGCGAGACGATCTGCACGCCGGGTCGGCGGATCGTCTTGCCTGCCAGCTCGCGGCCGTAGCTGAACAGGTGCGTGTAGCCGCTCCCCGCCGTGACGCGCGGGGCAAACAGCGCGATCCGCGTCAGGTCCCGGTGCGAAATCCGGTGGCTGCGCGAAACCAGTGTCGTGTGCACGGACCCCGGATCCAGCGTCAGGTCCTTGTGGATCAGGCGGTCCAGGCTGAAAGCCATGCCACAGGCGGCGGAGAAGGAGGCGGCCGGACTGGCCGCAAAGGGGGCGGGCTGTTGATTATCAGACCCGCTTGCCCGATGACAAGCATGCCGCGCGGCTCGCGCCGCCGCGTCTTGACAGCCCGGAAGGATTGCCCGTATATAGCCACACAGCTTTCTTGGATGAGGCGAGATAGCTCAGTTGGTAGAGCAGCGGACTGAAAATCCGCGTGTCCACAGTTCGACTCTGTGTCTCGCCACCACACATGGACCCGGCAGGGTCAATCGGCATGCTGGGTGGCCGTGTGGAGGCCCCGCAACCCGGGTGGCCGTTCGCGGGCGGGCGTCAATGAGCCCGCGTCCATTCCCAATCGGGGCCGCCTGCCCTCAGCCAGCATTCCCCATTCCGCCTCTGCGCTTTCGGTGGGCCGGCCGGGAAGCCGGAACGGCGGCCGGGCTGGGTATCCTGCGCATATGTTGCAGCCGATCATACGGCGCAAGCCGCTCCCTTCCGCATTCCCGGAGCCTGCACACCCATGAAGATCGGAATCCTCGGCGGAAGCGGTCTGTATGAACTGCCGGGCATGCGCGACCTGAGGGAACAGCGGATGGGAACGCCCTTCGGCGAGCCGTCCGACGTATTCATGACGGGATCCCTGGGCGGCCGGGAGGTTGTGTTCCTTCCCCGGCACGGGCGGGGCCATCGCATTCTGCCCACCGAAATCCCCTTCCGCGCCAATGTCTGGGGCATGAAGCGGCTTGGGGTAACCCACCTGCTATCGGTATCGGCGGTCGGGAGCCTGCGGGAGGAGATTCGGCCCGGCCACCTTGTCTTTCCCGACCAATTCATCGACCGCACGTTCCACCGGGAGTCCACCTTCTTCGGCCGGGGCATCGTCGGACACGTGCAGTTTGGCTCTCCGGTGTGCCACCATATCGTCGAGGTGCTGGAAAAGGCTGCGACCCAGCTCGACATGCGAAATCATCGCGGCGGAACGTACGTGTGCATCGAAGGACCGGCCTTCTCGACGAAGGCCGAGAGCCTGCTCTACCGCTCCTGGGGGGGCGCCGTGATCGGGATGACCAACCTGCAGGAGGCGAAGCTCGCCCGCGAGGCGGAGATGTGCTTCGCCACCATCGCCCTGGCCACCGACTACGATTGCTGGCACGAATCGGAGGCGGAAGTGAGCGTCGAGGCTGTGCTGGAGGTGATGCGCAGCAACGTCGCCAACTCGAAACGGCTGCTGGCGGCGGCCATCGCGGCCATTCCGGAGGACCGGCCGTGCGCCGCGCCGGACGCGTTGCGGTTCGCGATCCTGACGCCGCTGGATCAGGTACCGGAACAGACCCGGCGCGACCTGGAGCCCCTCATCGGCCGCTACGCAAAAGGCCGGCCCTAGCGTCCTGCGCTTATCCCCTTCACCTCGAAGACATGTCGGCGTCATGACCGAACAAATCCAGCAGCAGGAACTGCTCGCCGCCGTCGGGCAAAAGTTGAAGGCGGCGCGGGAGGCCCAGGGGATCACGCTGCAGGAGGTGTCCTCGCGCACCCGCATCCAGAACGCGTTCCTGGAAAAGATCGAACAAGGCGAGCTTGAGGGCCTGCCGGGTTTCTCGTTCGTGCGGGGCTTCATCCGCAACTATGCCCAGATGTTGGGCATTGACGATCCGGAGCTGCTCGAGCAGCTCCAGGCGATGGGCCGCGTGGCCCAGGCGACCCCGCCCCCACCGATGAAGTCCTCGACCGAGCGCCTGCTGGACGCCGAGCACGGCGCGGGGTTGCCCTGGCCCCGGCTGGTGCTGCTGGCCCTCCTCACGATCCTGCTGCTCTGGGTGGGCTACTTGCTGGTGCGGGTCTTCTTGCCTTCCGATGCGGCCTATGAGGCGCCTCCGGCGAAAGCGCCGGTCGTCCAGGCGCCCGCCGCCGCGCGACCCGCAGCGCCGATACCGGCCGCAACACCGGCACCGGCACCCGCAGTGGGCGCCGGCGTTGCCTCCGCTCCCGCGGGACGTACAGCGGCTCCGCCGAGCGCATTGCGCGTGACGGTGCGCGGCCTGGAAGATACCTGGGTGCGCTACGCCCTGGACCGCAAGCCGCCCATGGAGATACTGATGCACCCCGCGGAAAGCGCAACGCTCGACGCGGACGACGAAGTCCGCCTGACGATCGGCAAGTCCCAGGGGGTTTCGGTTTATCTGAACGGGGAAGAAGTCGTGCTGCCGGCGGAGCGCGACCGCCTCGTCGCGGACCTGGTGCTCAACAAGCTCACCGTGCTCAAGATCCGCAACTAGCTTCCGGCGCGCCGCCCGGCCGGGGTCTCCGATAGGTCCTCTGTTTTCCCGTCCGACCCTTCGAACGATCGCTCCGGGACCGCTACAGGGCGTGGTAGGCGCCTTGATAGTACACGAGCGGCTTGTGGTCGCCGACGTGGATCTGTTCCACTTCACCCACCACGATCGAGTGGTCTCCGCCCGGGTGCACCTGCCTGATGCGGCACTCGAGGTTGGCCAGCGCATCGTCCAGCAGGGGCACGCCGCGCAGCCCCGGGTGCCAGGCGACGCCGGGAAACTTGTCCCCGCCCAGCTGCGCGAAGCGTCCCGCCAGGTCCTGCTGGCCCTCGCCGAGGATGTTGACGACGAATCCGTCCGCCGCATCGAAGGACGGCTTGCTGGTCGAGGAATGGCCCAGGCAGAACAGCACCAGGGGCGGGTCCAGGGACAACGAGGAGAACGAGGTCGCGGTCAATCCGGCCAGATCGCCGGCGCGGGAGCGCGTCGTGATGATGGTCACGCCGGTGACCCACCGGCTCAGGGCGGCTTTGAACTGCTCGGGGCTCATGCTGACCGGGTCGGATAGGCCATCGGCGCACAACCGTGCACGGGGAAAACCAGGGCACCGTAGCGTGTCCGCCACACCCTGCCAAGCCCGTGCTCGGTCGTGCTAGAAGGAATAGGCCTAGACTCGGGATCGCAGTCCACCACCGTCTTCGACAGGGGGTGCCATGGGCAGTGTCATGTCGCGCCGCGAGGCGCTTGCCGTGCTGGGAAGCGTCGCAGCGGCCGCTGTCGCGGAGTGCGCGAGCATGGGATTCCTTGCGTCTCGCGCGGGCGCGCAATCCACACCGGCTGGGCGCCGCACGCGGCTGATTCTGCTGGGTACCGATGGCGGTCCGCGCCCGAAGAAGACCCGCGCGGCACCCGCAAATCTCCTCCTGGTCGACGGCGTACCCTACGTGGTGGATTGTGGAGAAGGCGTCGCGCGACAGCTCGTCCTGGCCAATGTACCCCTGCGCACCCTGCGCACGGTCTTTATCACCCACCACCACTCCGACCACAATGCGGGCTATGCCAGCTTGTTGCTGCTGTCCTGGGCATCCGGCCTGGGTACGCCCGTCGACGTGTACGGACCCCCACCCCTCGCGAAGATGACCCAGGCAGCCCTGGAGCTGAACCGCTACGACATTGAGACGCGCATCGAGGACGAAGGCCGTAAGCCGCTCGGCCCGCTCATTCGCCCGCATGAACTGACCCAGGGCGGAGTCGTGATGCAGGACGAGCGAGTCAAGGTTACGTGCGTCCTGGTCAACCATCCGCCGGTCGTGCCGGCGTTCGCCTACCGTTTCGACGGTCCGGACCGGTCGATCGTCATCTCGGGCGATACGACGCCGACGGACTCCCTGGTGGCGCTGGCGCGGGGGGCGGACGTGCTCGTGCACGAGGTGCTGCACGTCCCCAGCGTCGATCGCATCGTGGCCAACATCCCCAACGCGAGCCGTCTGAAGGAGCACATCATCGCCAGCCACACCTCCCTGGACGACGTGGGCAAGGTGGCGGCCAAGGCGGGCGTCAAGACCCTCGTGCTGACCCACTTGGTGCCTAGCGAGGAGCCCAAGGTCACGGATGAGCAATGGCTTGAGGGAGCGCGGGCGAACTTCAAGGGCGAGATCGTCGTGGGACGGGACCTGCTGGAGATCTAGGGCGGGACGGACGCCGAGGCAGGCGGCTGCCCTACGCGGGCTTGCCCGCGGGTGGAACGCCCGCGGGGGAAGCCAGCCGCTCCTGCTCCACCCAATGGGGCTCCATGTAGCGGGTGAAGAAGACTTCCAGGTGCTTCTTCTGGTTCTCGTCGAGGTAGAAGAAGTCCACGCCGCGGTCGGTCACCTCCCAGAACTTGCGGTCCTTGACCGCGAGCATCTCCTTGCGGATCGCCATCATCCGCTGCTTGGGTTCGGCCTTCAGGTCCTGGAAGATGCGCGGGACGATCGTCGCGTCCCCCTTCGACAGCAGGAAGCTCGCGAAGAGCAGCTGGGCCTTGCGCACGCTGCGCAGGTCGAACTCGTTGGCCTGGGTGGCCGGATTGTCGTCCAGTTCCAGGAACGTGTTCAGCAGCGTCTGCAGGTTCGGCACGTTCATCTCGTAGGCCCGCTGCAGCAGGTTCGACAGGTCGAAGGCGGCCGTGATGAGGATCAGGGGGATCTGATACTGCTGCGCGGTCTGCCCGTAGTACTTGAAGTAGAAGCAGATGCGTTCGGCCAGCGGCTGATCCACCTTGAGCACCTCCTGGGCCAGCAGGCGGTACTGGTAGAACAGGTTGTACAGGGCCTTCGGGTTGCGGTCGTTCACCGCGTGACGCAGGAAGGTGTTGAAGAACTGGATCACGTTCGCCAGCACCTGGGTATCCTTCAGGCGGATCGCGTACAGACCCACGACCTTGGCGCTGTTGGCGATGGCGCTGACCCCGTCGGGCATATCCTTGATGCACATCTTGAAGATCAGCTCCAGGTCCATGAAGCCCTTGACTTCCACCCAGGTGCGCGTGACCGCGATCTCGTGCAGGAAGTCGGAGGAGATGGCGGGGAAGTGCTCCTTCTGCGGGACGAACCAGCGCTTCGGCATGCGCCGCTTGATCAGCAGGTGGTCCACCATCACGTCCTTGAGGCTGCGGATGGAGAGCAGCGCGACGTTGCGGTCCATCTGGGACACGGAGGACAGGCTGATGTCGCTGATCTGCTCCATGGAGTTGGCCACTTCCGTCTGCAGCCGCCTCATCTCGGATTCCCTCACTCCTGAATGCGCGGCAGCGGCCTTCGCCTGAGCCGTAACCCGCTCCATCGCGCCCTTCGCGTTCTTCCGGATGATCGAGATGATGTTGCCGGGCGTGAGAAACAGGAACACGTAGTTGAAGTACGGGACCAGCAACACCAGATTGAGGACCAGCAATGCCAGCATGAAAATGCCGCTGTAGTACAAGAGCAGCGGCTCCATGGCCGAGTAGGCCAGGATCATGGTGTAGATGTTGGTGGTGACCATCAGCAGGAAGTAGCCGATGTTGACCTTGTCCTTGAGGAACAAGTCCACCAGCTTGGGCGTGTAGCGTTGCGCGGCGAGTTGCACGACGATGGCGACCACCGTGATGACGAGCCCGAGTACGCCGACCGTCGCCTGCGAGAAGTTCCCCAGTACCGCGGTGATGGCCTCCGCCTTGGCCGGAAACAGGGCGCTGAAGAAGGACACTCCGGTGGACAGGCTGTCCACCAGGCGCATGAGGAGGTAGCCGCCGACGGTGATGGCCAGCAAGGTGGCAATCGGCATCAGCCAGCGCCGCAGCACCTGCAGGTCGAGCCAGGGCGCCGGGCGGGATTTGCGGGGTTCCGCCTGCCGGCGCGCGCGCTCCGGCCGGGCGCCCGCGCTATCGCCCCGTTCCACCGACGCGGGGGACTCGGGCGGCATGGCAAGGCTGGACTCGGGATCCCCGGGCGTCAGCGGCGGCTGCATGTTCATGGAACTCCCGTGCTCCGGGATGCGCTGCCCTTCCCGCTCAGGCGGGCCGGCATGCCCCATGCGGGGCGCGCTCCGGGGAATATGATGCGCCTATCGTTGTCCGGGCCGGTGTTCCGGCGCGGGGCCTTTCCGTGCACCGGATCTGCGCCGCCCGCTCCCCGCTGCCACGGGGACACTTCCGGACACTCGTTTCCCGTCGGACGTGCACACGGCGGGCCATCCGACACGACCCAACGGCTCCCTGCACTTGCAGCCCGCACGGCTATCCGGCTCGGCCCAGTGGCCCTCGGCACCGCAACACGCGCGGCAAGCGGACCGCGCCTTCCACCCCGCTCACTCCACGATCTCCCAGAACTTGATCGCCGCCTTGTTCACGACCTTTCCGTCCCGCAGGCCGAGGTGCTCGGGCGTATGCCAGCGCAGGCCGTCAATGAGGACGTCGCCGTCCAGGAACGTGATCCGGAGCTGCTTCTTCTCGGTGATCGCCTTGCTGAGCAGGATGGCCTCGTGGGGCGGCTCGTGGCGGAGGCCGTGCTCGCGCGGGTCTGCCATGGCGCTCCCACTCCGGACATGAGCCAGCGACCGGGCCGTGGCGCCCCCCCTGTCTCGCGCACGGCTGCGTGGCACACGTATACGTGAGGGTCGCCGCTCCGCGCAAGCGGCCACGGCTCCGCGCAAGCGGCCACGGCTCCGCGCAAGCGCCGGGCGGACCTCTCTCCCGCGCCGCGGCTGGGCTATGCTGGTCCCGGCTGGCCCTGCCGGCCGGCGCCCTTCGCTGCCGGAACGTCCACCGGCGCCGGAACCCGACCCCTGCGGAGACCCATGCGCGAGCCGGAGACGAGGGACGGGGCGGGTGCCGCTCCCGCTGACCGCGCCGGCGAGTCCGGCAACAAGGGCACGGAGCCGCCCGTCACCGCACCGCGCTCTTCCGGGCCGCCCGTCACCGCACCGCGCTCTTCCGGGCCGCGCGTTGCGGCGCCGGGCCCGGCCGCGCCGCTTCCACCCGGCGCCGTCGCGCTCCGCTACGAGCGCGGCAGCCTCGTCGTGGAGGGCGCGACTCCCGCCGACCCCCTTGCCGCGGTGCCGGGACTGGTCTGGGACGAGCGCGTGCGGGGATTCCGCTGCCTAGCCCTCCACTACCGGCCGCTGCTGCGCTGGCTGACCCGCGCGCGGCGGCCCTACGCGGACCATGCCCGCGCCTACGGCGAACTGCTGCTGCCCGAGGCGCCCGCCCTGGGCGGCGAGCCGTACCCGTACCAGCAAGAGGCGCTCGACGCCTGGCTGAAGACCCGGCGCGGCGTGGTGGAGCTGCCGACCGGCGCCGGCAAGACGCGCCTGGCCATGCTCGCCATCGCCGCGGTGCGCCGCGACACGCTTGTGCTGGTGCCCACGCTCGACCTCGTCGCCCAGTGGGCCGAGGTGATCCGGCGCGACCTGGGCCTGAGCGCCGGCACGATCGGCGGCGGGAGCTTTGCGCTGGCGCCAGTCACGGTCTCCACGTACGCCTCGGCCTACCGGCACGGCGAGCGCTTCGGCAACCGCTTCGGCTTCGCCATCTTCGACGAGTGCCACCATCTTCCAGGCGAGGGCTATGCCCTCTGCGCCGAGGTGCTGATCGCCCCGTTCCGGCTCGGCCTGAGCGCGACGCCGGAGCGCGCCGACCAGCGCCACGAGCTGCTGGACGAGCTGGTGGGCCCCGCCGTGTACCGCAAGGCCATCCCCGAGCTGTCCGGCGTCTACCTGGCCGACTACGACGTGCGCACCCTGCACGTGGACCTGACGGCGGAGGAGCGCGAGCGCTACGACGCCGAGCGCAGCCTGTACCGCCGCTTCGTCGCGGAACAGGGCCTCAGCCTGTCCGGCCCGCGGGCGTGGCAGCGGTTCGTGTTCCTGGCCGGACGGACGCCCGAGGGCCGCCGGGCGCTGGAGGCGTACCACGCGCAGCGCCACCTGGCCTTCGCCGCGGAGGCGAAGTTCCAGCGCCTGGCCGAGCTGCTCCACCGGCACCGGGACGAGCGCGTGCTTGTCTTCACCCACGACAACCGCACCGCCTACGAGGCCTCCCGGCGCTTCCTCCTGCCGCTCATCACCCACCAGACCCAGCTCGCCGAGCGGGCCGAGACCCTCCGGCGCTTCCGCGACGGGCGTTGGCCCATCCTGGTCACCTCGAAGGTGCTGAACGAAGGCGTGGACGTGCCCCAGGCGGCGGTGGCGGTGATCCTGTCGGGCAACGCCAGCGTGCGCGAGCACGTGCAGCGCCTCGGGCGCATCCTGCGCAAGGGCCTGCTCGCCAGCGGCGCCGACAAGCGCGCGATCCTCTACGAGCTCCTGACCCGCGCCACGGTCGAGCAGGGCACCAGCGAGCGCCGCAGGCAGCACGATGCGTACCGCTGACGCGGCCAGGATTCGATGCACGGCAGCGCACCCGGGCGCGCAAGCGGATTCGCGGTTCCGTAGCCTGTCCGTGCGGTAACGCGCCTGGGCTGTGACCCGCATTGACCGGTCAACCCGCCCGTGCCGTGTGTCAAATCGCGGCCCTGCGAAGCGCGGTAGCTTGGTCCAGCGTTCCACCCCGGCCCCATTCCCGATTGGAGGCCCCCATGATGACCAGGCGCACGTTCCTGACGGCGAGCGGAGGTTTGGCGGCGACGGCCTTGTCCGCGGCACAGACCTCGGCGGCACAGACCTCAATGGCGCAGGCCTCAGCGGCGCAGACCTCCCGGGCGGAAGCCCCCGCTACCCGCACCGCCGTCGCGCTCGTGAAGGATGCCGACCGGGCGGTGGCCATCCCCCGGGCGCTGGCCCTGCTGGGGGTCAATCCGGTGCAGGGCAAGCGGGTGCTGATCAAGCCCAACTTCAACACGGCCGATCCGTTCCCCGCCTCGACCCACAATGATACGCTGCTTGCGCTCGTCGCGGAGTTGCGGCGGCTGGGCGCAGCCGCGGTCACCCTCGGCGAGCGCTGCGGGCCGCCGGACACCGGGGACGTGATGCGGGGAAAAGGCATCCCGGAGCTGTGCCGCCGCTTGGACGTGGGCCTGATCAACTTCGAGGAGTTGCCGTCCGCCGGCTGGGTACGGGTACGGCCGCCCGGCTCCCACTGGCTCGACGGCTTCGACGTGGCCAAGCCCGTGCTGGACGCCGAGGCGGTGGTGAGCACCTGCTGCCTCAAGACCCATGCCTATGGCGGCGTCTTCACGATGTCCCTCAAGCTGTCGGTGGGCCTGACCCACAAGCGCAACATGGCCGAACTCCATGGCTCGTTCCGCTCCCAGCGCAAGATGATCGCCGAGATCAACCAGGCCTACCGGCCCGCGCTCATCGTGCTGGACGGAAGCGACGTCTTCGCGGACGGCGGTCCTTCGCGCGGCACGCTCAAGCACGCGGGAGTCGTCCTCGCGGGCACCGACCGGATCGCCATCGATGCGGTGGGCCTGGCCGTGCTGAAGGAGCTGGGCAGCAATGCGGCGATCATGGACACGCCCATCTTCCGCCAGGAGCAGATCGCGCGCGCCGTGGAGCTGGGCCTGGGCGTCGGGGGACCCGAGGGGATCGCCTTGCTCACGGGGGACGCGGCGAGCGGCGCCTATGCCGGCCGGCTGCGGGCGGTGCTGGACCGGGAGGGCGCGTAGCCCGCGGGCCGCGCTCACCGCGCCGCCTCCACCGGGGCCCGGCGCGGCGGAGGGAGGGACTAGCAGGGGGTGCGGCACTCCGCTGCGCGGCCCCGCACGATCCTGGGCACAAGCATCGCCGGGCGACGGTGCCGGCGCACGCCAGGCGCCGCAAGGGGGATTCGCGTGTCTGCTCGAAACCTGACCGAGGGGTCGGTGCCGCGGCTGATTCCGGCGCTGGCCCTTCCCATGCTGGTCATGTTCGCGCTGAATTCCCTGTACGCGCTGGCTGACCTGTTCTTCGTCAGCCGGCTGGGGGGCGCGGCGCTGGCGGGCATGAGCATCGGCCTGAACACGCTGCTGACCGTGATCGCGGTGGGACTGGCCATCGGCTCGGGCGCGCTGGCCCAGCTCGCACAGGCCTACGGCGCGGGACGGCGCGCGGAGATTCCGCACGTGTTCCAGCAGGCCGTGTGGCTGATGCTGGCCGCGGGCGCCGGCCTGTGGCTGCTCGGCTGGCTCAATGCCGCGCGCTACGTGCGCTTCTTCAGCGCGGACGCCGAGGTCATCGCCCAGGGAACCGCCTTCTTCAAGGCCTACAGCTTCTCCTTCTTCACCCAGGTCGTGCTTCTGGTAGCGGCCATCTGCTTCCGGGCGCTGGGGGACTTCGTCCTGCCCACGGTCGTCTCGTCGGCGACGGTGGCGCTGAACCTGGCACTGGACCCGCTCCTGATCTTCGGGTGGGGCCCGGTGCCGGCCCTGGGAGTCGCCGGCGCGGGCTGGGCGACGTCCTTGAGCCAGGGCTTGGGTGTGCTGGCATACGTGGCGCTCACCGTCGCCGGCCGGCGGAACCGGATGCTGGCGCTGCGCGGGCCGTGGCGCGTGGACTGGCGCATGCAGTGGACGCTGCTGCGCATCGGCGTGCCCGCGGGAATGCGGCTGCTGTTCCTCAACGTCTCGATCTACGCGGCCTTCCGCTTCCTGCGCCCCCTGGGGGGCGATGCGCTGGCGGCCCTGGGCTTGGGGATGCGCATCGTCCAGGCGCTGATCGGTCTGCTGGGGGATTCGGTCGGCAACGCCGTCGCGAGCCTCGTGGGTCAGAACTACGGCGCGCGGCGCTGGGAGCGGGTCAAGGCCGCCATCCTGTGGGGCCTGGGCTACTATGTGGCCAGCTTCGCCGTGGTATACCTTCTCATCCTGTGGGATGCGGCGTTGTGGGTGGCCCCGTTTGCCAAGGAGGAGGCGATCCGCAACCTCGCCGCCGACTACCTGGTCCTGATCGGAGCGGCGCTGCCTATCTTCGGCTTGAGCGTTATCACCGGAAGCGCGGCCAGCGGGATCGGGCGCTCGTTTCCTCCCATGCTGGCTTCCCTGGTCAACCTGGTCTGCAGCATCGCGGGCTGGTCCGCCTTGCAGGCTTGGGACGCGCTCACCTACGACAGGCTGGTGTTCGTGGCCGCGGCGTCCCTCTACGTGGAGGCCGCCGTCATGGCGGCGGTGCTGGCCGTGATGTGGAGGCGATTCCGCAACGGCCCCGTCTCCACGCGGACGAAGCAAGAGCCTCGGGCTCCATGGGACGCGGGCTCCGCAAGCGAGAATTAGGGCGCAACCCTTAGACCATCTTCATCCTGGCATGCTGACCGGCGACCTGCTCCGCTTCACGCGCCGCAAGGGGCGCGTCCTCCCCCGGCTCGTCAACCCGGCCGACGCGGCGCTGCTGGAGCGCGCGGCTGCGCTGATCGCCGTCGTGGAAGCCGCAGTGCCGCCCGCAACACAAGGTGCCGCCGCGGTTCGGGCCGGATCGCACGCGGCGGCGCAGGCGCCTGCCGGCCGGCGCCGGGGCGAGCTGGAGCGCACCCTGGACCAGCTCGCGCCCGCGGGCCCGGAGCATCAGGTCGAGCGCGGCCTGGCCAAGCTCCTGCTGGACCGCTGCACGTTCGAGACGCGGGCGATGGCCGATCCGGCGGCGCTGCGCGCGGCGCTGTTCGACCGCTCCGCCGCCGCGTGGCGCACCCGCCCCCTGGCCGAGCTGCCGCAGTGGCGCGCCGGGGCGCTGCGCGAAGCCGGCGCCGCATTGGGGCTGTCCCAGGCGGAGGCGGAGGAGACGCTCTACGCGGACCTGGAGGCGAACCAGGCGCTGGCGGCCTTCGCCGCGCTCTCGCCGGAGCGGCTGCTGCTGCGCTACAACGTGGCGCTGGTGCAGGGCCTGCTGCTGCGGGCGGATGCGGTGGAGGTGCGCGCCCCCTGGCCCGCCCCGGCGCGCCTGCGCCAGCTCTTCCGCTGGCTCAAGTTCTTCGGCCTGCTGTTCGAGGCGCAGCGCGTCGCCAATCCCGAATCCGACCCCGCTGCCCACCGCGCAGCCGACGGTGATGCCGGCCGTGATGCCGGCCGCGAAGCTCGCGGCGCGGGCGAACCGCGCGGCGGGGACTCCGCCCTGCGCCTGGCGGTGGACGGCCCGCTGAGCGTGCTGGAGCACGCCAGCCGCTACGGGGTGAACCTGGCCCAGTTCGCCGCCGCGCTGCTGCTGTGGCCCGGGCCGTGGACGCTCGCGGCGCGCGTGCGGGTCGGCAAGCGCGCCCAGGCCGCCGCGCTGGAGCTGGAGCCGCACCCCTGGCTGAAAAGCCCCTTGCCCGACCAGGGAGCCTGGGTGCCCGAGGCCGTGCGCGACTTCGTGGCGGCGTTCAACGCCCAGCCCGGCCCCTGGCGCGCCGCGCCGGCGGAGCGGGTCGTGCCGCTGGCGGGCAACGCGTACCTGATCCCCGACTTCGAGTTCGCCGCCGCGGACGGGCGGCGTGTGCTGCTGGAGCACGTGCTCTATCCGGCGCCCGAGCGCATCGCGCGGCTGCTGGAGCGGGCGCGGCAGGCCGGGGCGGAAGGCCGCGCGCCGGCGCACCCGCCAGCCGGGGACGCCCCGCCCTTCCAAGCCTACTGGATCGCCTGCAAGCGGGCCGTGGGGCTGCCGGAGGATCCGCGCCTGCTGGCCTACCGGCGCACGCTGCTGGCGAGCCAGGTGCGGGCGAAGCTGGAAGCCGAGGCGTAGGGCGGGCGCCAGGGCGGGAGGTCTGCTAGGATAGAAGGGTTGATGCGTTTCGGCGCGCCCCAGTCCGGCTCTCCCGCGCCCACCCGCGCCCACCCGGGCGGCGGATGCGGCGACACCGCTCGCGAAAGGAATCCGCAGGATGATGGACAATGCGCAGTCCCTTGCACGGCCCGGCCGGCCCTGGCTCGAGGGCGCCGGCGTCGGGCTCCGGCGCCTGGGCGGCCTGGCCCGGGAAGCGATGCTGTCCCCGTTCTACGCACTGTACCGCTGGCGGCTGGAGGCCAGGCGCCACACCTGGGACATCCCCCAGCACATCGGCATCATCATGGACGGCAACCGCCGCTTTGCCCGCGGCCAGGCCTTCATGGACGTGCTCGACGGGCACGCCCGCGGCGCGGACAAGCTGGAGGAGGTGCTCAACTGGTGCGAGGAGGCGGGCGTCCACATCGTCACCGTCTGGATTTTTTCCCTCGACAACTTCAAGCGCGACGCGCGGGAGGTGGACGGCCTGATGCGCCTGTTCGAGAGGAAGTTCGTCGAGCTGGCGACGCACCCGCGCATCCACAAGAACCAGATCCGCGTGCGCTGCCTGGGGCAGACGCACCTCCTGCCGCCCGGCGTGCAGCAGGCGATCCACGACGCGGAAGCGGCCACGGCCGGGTACGGAAGGCGCGTGCTCAACGTCGGCATCGCCTACGGCGGGCGGGAGGAGATCACCGAGGCGTTCCGCCGCTACCTTGTGGAACGCGCGGCCCAGGGCCTGTCCGCCGCGGACATCGCCCGCGAGCTCAACCCGGGCTCGATCGCCCCGTACCTGGACACCTCCCATGTGCCCGACCCGGACCTCATCATCCGCACCAGCGGCGAGATCCGCCTGTCGGGCTTCCTGCTGTGGCAGAGCGCCTATGCGGAGTTCTACTTCTGCGACACGAACTGGCCGGCGTTCCGCAAGATCGACTTCCTGCGCGCCCTGCGCGACTACAGCCAGCGCCAGCGGCGCTACGGCAAGTAGGGCGTCCGGCCCGCCGCCGGCCCGCCCGGCCGGCGCGCTCTGCCGGACGCGACCGGCGGGCGGCGCCGCGGGAGCCTTCCCCGACCTTCCCCCAAGAGGAGCCATGAGCGAGTCCGCCCGTCCGTCCGCCGGTGCAGCCCCCACAGCCTTCGACTACGAGGCCATCGTCGAGGGCCTGAACCGCTACCTCAAGCTGCGCACGCTCCCGATCGGCATGAAGCGCTTCAAGACCCGCGCCGAGATGGAGGCGATCCCGAAGATCCGCCGCCCGAAGAGCAAGCACGCCCTGGACCAGATCGTCGGCCAGGCGCGCCAGCTCGGCTGGACGCTCGGCGTCACGTTCGAGGACCTGTCCGGCGCCCAGTGCGGCACGCCCGTGGGGCTGCATCCCCGCAACGAGGAGTGGCTGAGCGGCAAGCTGATGGCCGGCGTGTGGTACGCGGACCAGAAGGAGGCCGCCGCCCACCAGGCCGCGATGGACTGCTCGCCCGAGTCCTTCGAGGCGCTCGTGGTCTCGCCGCTCACCTCCGGGCGGCTCGACCCGCCGGAGATCTGCCTCATCTTCGCCACGCCCGGGCAGATGATCCTGTTCATCAACGGCCTCCAGTTCCGCGACTACAAGAAGCTCGACTTCACCGTCGTGGGCGAGTCGGCCTGCGCGGACTCCTGGGGCCGGGCGCTGAAGACCGGGCTGCCCTCGCTCTCGATCCCCTGCTACGCGGAACGGCGCTTCGGCGGCGTGGCTGACGACGAGCTGCTGATGGCGCTCCCGCCCCACTACCTGCCGAAGGTGATTGCCGGCCTCGCTGCCCTGAGCAAGAACGGCCTGCGCTACCCGATCGCCCCCTGGGGCATCCAGGCCGACCCCACGCCCAGCCTGGCGGTGAGCTATCCGGGGCGCAAGTTCTGAGGCGAGCCGGCACCCACGCCCGGTCTCCCGGAGCGGCCGCGTCTCCGGCCGCGCAGGGCACACCTCGCCGCCAACCCCGCAGCGGATGCGGTCCGCAGGGGCTATCCACCAGCGTGCTGTCCGGTTTTCCCCGTCCCCACGCGCCCCAGCGTCGCCGTTTCGGCCTGCTCGCGGCCTTGCAGCCCGGCGAGGACCGGCTGGCGGTGGGTTCGTTTTCGCGCTTTTTTCTAAGCGGCTGAATCGGCGGGCGGTTTGCCGTCGGGATCGTCAGCGCCGGGGCCCCTATCCGCCCTGCGGGCACCTTCCC